>NZ_DASZBY010000106.1:0-4219 GCF_035943795.1 Aliidongia sp.
TGCAATGCCGTTGCCATGTCGAGGCTGGAATAATAGCGGTCGGCACATTTGAAGCCGACGTAGCGCGCCTTGAGATCGGCGCCGATCCGTTCGAGGAAGGTGCGAAACGGCACGCCGCTCCAGTGGCCGATGGCGCTCCAGCCTTCGATGCAGATATGCCGGGTGATCTGACTTTCCTGCGGCAGGGTCCGGAGCCGTTCGAGCGTCCAGGCGCTCTTGTCCGAAACCAGGCCCGAGACTTCGAGCTTCCAGTCGGCGCCGTCGATGTCGGGCACGTCGTCTTCGGAATAGAAGGCATTGAACGGGAACGGCGTGGTGATGTCGCTCTCGCCATAGGTCGGCGCCAGCCGGTTCTGGTCGAACAGGAACGCCTGCACCTTGTCGTTCCAGCGCGACATCGCCCACAGCACCTTGTCGACCATGTCGCCGTCGGTCAGGTCGCAGCCGGTGAGCAGGGTGAGCGCCCCCAGGGACAGGCCGTTGCGCAGGAACAATCGCCGGTCCAGGCGGGCCAGGTCCGGCTTGGCGTCGATCAGCACCGCCCGTTTGCGCGGCCGGATCATCGATGCTCGTCCTTGGCGCGTCCGGTGATCATCGGCGGCAGGGTGCGCGGCACCAGCAGGACCAGCGCCAGATGCACCACGACGAAGCCGACGATGCCGGCCATGGCGATGAAATGCACCCGCCGCGTCACCTCGTAGCCGCCGAACAGCAGCGACAGCGGGTGCAGTTGCACCGGTTTCCACAGCGCCAGACCTGACGAAACGGCGAGCACGCCCGCCAGAAGTACCGCGACATAGAGCAGCCGCTGCACCGCGTTGTAATGACCAAGGCGGTGAACAAGCTTGAAGGTCAGTGCCGCCCGCAGGTCGGCCCAGACGACCGCCGGCGAGAGGGGCAGGAAGCTGCGGCGGAAATGCCCGCCTGCCAAACCGTAGGCGACATAGAGCAGCCCGTTCGCGACCAGCAGCCACATCGCGGCCAGATGCCAGGCGATGGCGCCGCCGAGCCAGCCGCCCAAGGTCGCCCAGGCCGGAAAACTGAAGGGGAACAGCGGCGAGGCGTCGTAGATCTTCCATCCGCTCATGATCATGCAGACCATGGCGAAGGCATTCACCCAATGGGTCGCGCGCACGATCAGCGGGTGGATCGTGATCCGCCCGCCCCGGCGCGCGCCCTCGGTCGGCTGGGTCACCATGGTCCGGTTCCGGCCCTTACATCTCTCACATCGGTGGCGTCAGTCCATCCTTGCCGACACTGACACGATTGGTGGTGAGGTTGCCATCCGCCCCTTTCATCGCCGAGACGATGATATGAGCGCCCGCCTTCAATTCGCCGAGCGTACCGGGCTCGAAAGTCACGATCGGCACGTCCGCCGGTACCACGACCTTCTTCTCGCCGCCCTCGTACTTGACGGTCAGGGTGCGGTCGCTGGTGCCGACGACGCTGCCCACCGTCCCGTTGGTCATGGTGCTGTTCGGCCCGAGATCGAACGGGCGATGGCCGTCGCCCGAGCCGCGCATGGATTCGGGGAAGACATGCACTTCGAGCGCCTTCAGGCTGCCGTCGGGCAGCGGCGCCGCGGCCGTGCCGATATAGCTGTTCGGCTTGATCGCGCTGATGTCGATCTTGCTGACGTCGACCACCTTGGCGTCGGGGGTCAGGGTGACGACGAGCTTTTCCCCGCTGCGGCTGGTGACGTGCAGCGTCTGGCCGTCGACCTGGTCGATCGTGCCGCGTAGCCGGGTCGGCGGCGCATCCGCCGCCTGGGCCGCCCCGATCACGACCGTCAAGCCCAAGGCGAAAACGGTCGATGCAAGTTTCTTCATGGCGCGCTCCGTATGATGTTCGGAACGAGACAGCTACCGCGCTCCCCTGACACGCGAACAGGTGCGGTAAGGTCGCACCGGATCACTTGAACGTGATCAGGGCGCGGCCTTCCTGGCGGCAATCGCCGTCGCGGTCAGGCAGAACAGCTCGAACAGCATCTGGGCGCCGACCTGGGCCGTATTGGATGTCGCGTCATATTGCGGCGCCACCTCGACCACGTCGCCGCCGATGATGTCGATGCCGTTCAGGCGCCGCAGCAGCTCCAGCACCTCGCGCGGAGTCAGGCCGCCGACCTCGGGCGTGCCGGTGCCCGGCGCGAAGGCGGGATCGAGGCTGTCGACGTCGAAGCTGACATAGACCGGCCCATCGCCCACCACCTGGCGCGCGCGCTGCGCCACCGCGGCGATGCCCAGGGCCGGCACCTCCTCGGCGTGGATCACGGTCATGCCGGATTCGTAGGAGAACTCCCACAGATACTCGGCGCCGCCGCGGATGCCGATCTGGATGGTGCGTTCAGGGTCGAGCACGCCGTCGAGCACCGCCTGGCGGAACGGACCGCCATGGTGGAACTTGGCGCCCTCGTAGACGCCGCTGGTGTCGCAATGGGCGTCGATATGGATCAGCCCGACCGGCCGCTCCGCGCCCAGCGCCTTCAGGATCGAATAGCTGATCGAGTGATCGCCGCCGACCGACAGCGGAATGATGCCCGCCTTGGCGATCCGGCCATAGAAGGCCTGGATGTCCTCATGGCTGTCGTCGAGGCTGAAGCGGCTGCGGAACGGCACGTCGCCGATGTCGGCCACACGCAATCCCGCCGCCGGCATCATGCGCAGCACGTGCTCGTACGGCCCGATGCGCTCGATCTGGCGCACCGCGCGGGGTCCGAGGCGCGATCCCGCCCGGTTGGTGACGCCCAGGTCCATCGGCACCCCGACCAGCGCCACGTCCAGCCCGCCGAAATCGGGCAGGGTCTGGGCATCGGGCGCGAACGGCGCGTCCAGCAGAGTGGCGATCCCGGCGAACGGCATGCTCCGCTTGTCGCGGTCGCGGAATTGCGAACGGGCGACCGCGGCGAAGGCCGGATCGAAGATGTCGCCGCCCTTGGCATCGGCATAGCGGGCGCGAAGAGCCGCGAGCTTGGTCTGATCGGTCATGGTCCGCTACTCTTTGCCATTGATCATCGCCTTGGCGACGGCGATGTCGCCAAGCTGCCATTTGGCGAGGATCTTCTGATAGCTGCCGTCGGCGATCACCTGATCGAACGCCGTCTTGACCGCATCCTGCAATGCCGTGTCGGCCTTGGCGATGCCGATGCCGGTATATTGGGACGCGATCGCCTTGCCGATCGGCACATAGGCGCCGGGCTCCTGCGCGATCATGTAAGGGATGGTCTCGTTGCCCTGGACGGCGGCATCGACCCGGCCCTGCTTCAGCTGCGTCCGCGCATCGGCCGAGCCCTCGGTGCCGACGACCACGATCGCGGGCTTGCCGGCCGGCTTGCAATGGGCCTCGCTCCACGCCGCGATCTCGGTCGGGAACGAGGTGCGCCGGCTGGTGCCGACGTTCTTGCCGCACAGCGCCAGCATGTCCTTGAATTCAGCGTCGCGCGCGGCGGTCGTATAGAATTGCGGACCCGACTTCACATAATCGACGAAGGTCACCTGGTCCTGCCGGGTCGGCAGGTCGGTCATGCCGGACAGGATCAGGTCGACCCGGCCGGTGGTGAGCGCGCTGATCATCTCGGCGAAATTGGTCTCCTGCCAATGCGCCTTCACGCCCAGCTTGGCCGCGATCGCCTCGCCGATCTCGATGTCGACGCCGGTCAGCTTGTCGGACGCCGGATCCTTGAACTCGAACGGCGGGTAGTTCGGCACGTTGGCGAACACGATCTCGCCCTTGGCCTTGATCGCGGCAGGCGTTTCCGCCTGCGCCGTCGAAGCGAGCAGCAGGGCGGCGAGCGTCAGGCAGGAAGATGCTTTCATCGGAAACTCCACAGGATGAGGGGGCAAGGATATTTCCAGTCCGTCATCCGCGGGCTTGACCCGGGGATGACGGAGAGTACCGGAGGCGCCATCACGAGATCACCGCCGCGATGAACTCCGCGGTGCGCGGGTTGCCGGGCCGGGTCAGGATCTGGGCCGGTGGGCCGACCTCGATGATCTGGCCGCGATCCATGAACACGACGCGGCCGGCCACTTCGCGGGCGAAGCCCAGCTCGTGGGTGACCACGATCATGGTCATGCCCGACCGGGCGAGGTCGCGCATGACGGCCAGCACCTCGCCGACCAGTTCCGGATCCAGGGCCGAGGTCGGCTCGTCGAACAGCATCAGCTTCGGCTTCATGGCGAGCGCCCGGGCGATCGCGACCCGCTGCTGCTGGCCGCCCGAC
>NZ_DASZBY010000107.1:0-61403 GCF_035943795.1 Aliidongia sp.
TTTCCCCCGATTGTCGATCCGGCACGCCCCGCGCCGTTATTCCAGAGACGCCGTGACGCGTCATCCCCAAACCCGCACTCGCCGTCAACCGCCTTCGCCGCCCCCGGCCAGCCGGTCGATCTGCGTCCGGTAGGCTTCGGCGAAATCCGCACCGAACAGCTTCTGCAGATCGTCCTGCAACTCGCGCACGATCTCGCTGTGCAGCGTCTTGAACAGGTCCCAGTACCGCGCCTTGCGGGCGCCGGGCAGGATGCCGTCCAAAAGCGAACTGCGTTCGAGCCGTGCTTCCAGCTGGCCGGGCTCGAACCGCCCGATGACCGTCTTCAGCGCCACCTGCATGCCGGCGAGCACGGCCAGCTGATGGGTCTTGATATCGCTCACCGCCTGGTCGACCGCCTGGTCGATGGCGAGGAAGCCTGGCACGTGCTGCAGCAGCATGACACGCATCGCCTCGTCGGCGCTGCCGGCGAATTTCAGCGGGTTGTTGTCATGGGCGCCCAGCATGGTGCGCTCGATATGAAATTCCTGCTTGGTCGAACCGCGGGCCGCCAGGATCTCGATCAGGCCCGGCACGAGCACGCTCAGCATGCGGCCGACCCGTTCCATCAGCGCCACGCTTTCGGCATCGTCCAGACTCACGCCGGTGATCCCGACCGTTTGCAGCAGGGCCGCGACTGCGCCACGATCCGCATCCGTCGCGACGGGCACCGCCCGCGGGACGGGCCTGGCCACCGGCGCAGCGGACGCCCGATCGGACGGCTCGTCGAATGCGTTGCGCTCGGGCAACGGCGGCACCGGAGCCACGGCCGGCGGCGACGGCGCCGGAAATGGTTCGTCTTCCTGCTCCGGCACCACCACCTTGGGTGCGGCCGGCGCCTGTGGTGCCGCGGCACCCGGCGGCGCGAAATCCAACAGGTCGTCCCAATCGTCCGGAATGCCCGGCGACGAGACCTTCGGCGGCGCGAAGAACGCGGAGGTGCCGGCCGAATGATCCGGCTGCGAGGCGCCGGTCCATTCCTCGGCGCTGGACGAAGGACCGAACAGGTCGTCGTCATTGTCGGGCAGCATGGGGCGCGACGATTGGAAGTCCGGCATCGACTCCGGTTGCCGGTGATCCGACATCCGATCGTCGAAGGCCGGCGGATCGAACGGCGTGAAGTCGCCGGCGCTGCCCGGGGCCGGCCGGCTGGAATTGCTCCGGGAATCGCTGCCGAAATCCCCGAGCAGGTCGTCGAACGGATCCGGCTCGGCCGAGACGGGCGGCGCGGCGCGCGGCGCGAATTCCGCCTCGAAATCGTCGACCGGCGCCGCGGCCTGGTGGAAACCGGTGACCTCCAGCGCATAGCCGCCGATCTGCAGCAGGTCGCCCGGCTGGATCGGCATCGGCACGTCGCGCGGCAGGCGTTCGGCGCTGTTGTTCAGGAACACGCCGTTGGTGCTGCAATCGACGATCACGTAGCCGCCGCTGCCGGCCTCGATCACGCAATGGCTCTTCGACAGCACGCGCGCCGGATCGGGCAATACCAGATCATTCTCCGGTCCCCGGCCGATGCTCAGACGACGATCGATCTCGATGCGCCGGGGCGACTGCGTGCCGAGGGCGGGATCGGTGGTCTGCATGGAAACGATCAAAGGCATCGAAGGGTTCTCGACCGGTCCATGACGCCTCGAACCACACCTCGTTCAAGGCCCGTGGATTGAAGAACGGGTACGGAGCTTAGTACCACGCAGGGCGCGCGCAAGCCACTCCGACAGGGCCGCTCTGCGGCAGGGATCCGTGTAAAAACAAGGCGATCCATATCGTCATCCCCGCGAAGGCAGGGATCCGGCGTTACGCAAGGTAGCGCGGAAACAAAAGACTCATGTCGCCGCAAAAGCGGCTCAAGCTGGATTCCCGCCTGCGCGGGAATGACGGTGGAGCTGAACGCAAGGGCCATGGCCTAACCAAGTGACTGGCCGGGTCAAGCCCGGCCATGACGACCGAAAAAACAATTCACTGCAATTCCCGGATCGCCCAAAGCGCCATGTCGAGGCCGGGGAAGTCGCCGGCGACATGCAAGGCGAGCCCGCCCGAGGCCTGCAGGATCTTCCAGTGCGGGCTGGATCGGTCGAGTTCGAAATAGGTCACGCCTGCATGGTACGGGATCTGGCGCGGCGCCACCGGCAACGGCCGGATGCCGATGCCGGGCAGCGCCGAGTTCACCAGATCGCGGATTTTCTCGACCGGTCCCAGCTTGACCTGGGCCGGATAGCTCTGGCGCAGCCGTTCGGGCGGGATGTCGGCCCGGACCGCGAGCACGAAGCCGGCCGTCGCCAGCAGCTGCTTGTCCATGATGGCGGCGACATAGATGCCGTACTTGCGTTCCTGCAGCGGGATCGAGACCGCCGTCTGCTCGACGACGGCGCTCAAGGACTGCCGGATCGAGCGGATGACGGGGCCGAAGGTCGTCGTCAGATCGTGGTGGCGATAGGTCCCGAACGCCGGCGGCCGCTTGGTCGTCGTGAAGAATGTGCTGAGCTCGCCCGCCAGCTGCACGGCCACGCCAAAGAAGGTCTCGGGATGGACCGATGGGCATTCGTTCAGGTGCTGGAAGATCGGTTCGTAGCGGTTGGCCAGTTGCAGCAGCAGGAAATCCGCGATCTCCGCCGCACCGCGCGTGCCGGAATCGGACACGCGGCCGGCGAGCGCCTCACCCCGGTGATGCAGCAGCCCCTGGATCTCGGTCAGGTAGTTCGAAAGGTTCTTCGAGACCTGGCAATCGGCCACCGAAGGAATGTAGGTGTCATCCAGCACGATCTGCCGGTCGGCCCGCATCTCGACCATGCGGCCGATGGCGAGGCAGATGAAGCCGTTGCGATCCATGCCGTCGATCAGGATACGGAACCGCAGCTGCCCGACCTCGACCGTGGTACCGGCGCGATTGTCGGCATTGGCATCCTCGACCGCCTGTTCGGCCACGACGAAGCGGGCCGCCGTCTCGAGCCCGATGCGCCGGTCCGCCTCGGCAGCGCCCGGCTGGTAGGCCGGCAGGGCCAGGTAGATGATGGCGTCGCGGACCGTCTCGGGCGGCTCCAGCGGGATCGGCTGGTCGGCGTCCTCGGGAACGGCGAAGGGCGTGCCGTCTTCGAGGATGCCGCGCGCTTCCTCGATCGCGAGCTTGCCCAGGCTGAGGAGCTCGCGATTGAACCGAAGATGCGTGAGGCCCCAGCCGAACGGCCGGAGCGGCGCCGTCCGGCCCCGCACCAGCTTTTCCATATAGCGGTCGGCCTGCTGGAAATGCTGGGCCCCGAGGAACATGCCCTCCGACCAATTGACCTTATTGTCCCAGGACATGCCTCTTCCTTCCCCCGGGCGGCCCCGCCCCGTCGTTCTCCAGCATTCCTACCATTGCCGATCAATCATAGGCATAGGTGAACTCGCCGTCGGCCACGCCGACCTCGACCTTGGTGACCGGACGGCCTTCGAGCATCCGCTCGAGGAATGCCTGACTCAGGGTCGGCAGGACGGTGTTGGTCAGGATCGCATCGATCATGCGGCCGCCGCTTTCCAACTCGGTACAGCGCGCCGCCACCAGCTTGACCACGTCGGCATCGTAGATGAACGGGATCTTGTGGTTGGCCCTGATCCGCTTCTCGATCCGGCCGAGCTGCAGGCGGATGATCGAGGCCAGCATGTCGTCGCTCAGCGGATAATAGGGGATGGTGACGATACGGCCGAGCAATGCTGCCGGGAACACCTTCAGCAAAGGCTCGCGTAGCGACTTGGCCAGGCCCTCGGCGTCCGGCATCAGGTCCGGGTCCTTGCACATGTTCATGATCAGATCGCTGCCGACGTTGGACGTCAGCAGGATCAGCGTATTGCGGAAATTGATGAGGCGGCCCTCGCCGTCCTCCATGACGCCCTTGTCGAACACCTGGAAGAAGATCTCGTGGACGTCCGGATGGGCCTTCTCGACCTCGTCCAGCAACACGACGCTGTAGGGCTTGCGGCGCACCGCCTCGGTCAGGATGCCGCCTTCGCCATATCCCACATAGCCCGGCGGCGAGCCCTTGAGCGTCGAGACCGTATGGGCCTCCTGGAACTCGCTCATGTTGATGGTAATGATGTTGGTCTCGCCGCCGTAGAGCGCCTCGGCCAGGGCCAGGGCGGTCTCGGTCTTGCCGACGCCCGACGGCCCGCACAGCATGAACACGCCGATCGGCTTGTTCGGGTTGTCGAGGCCGGCGCGCGAGGTCTGGATGCGCTTGGCGATCATCTCCAGGCCATGGGCCTGACCGATGACCCGCTGGTTCAGCGTACCCGCCAGCTTCAGCACGGTCTCGATCTCGTTCTTGACCATGCGGCCGACCGGGATGCCGGTCCAGTCGCCGACCACCGAGGCGACCGCCTGGGCATCGACGCACGGCAGGATCAGCGGGCTGTCGCCCTGCAGCGTGTCGAGCTCGGCAACCAGGGTCTTGAGCTCGGCCAGCAGGGCCTCGCGATCCTGCCCTTCGGCCGGTGGAACCGGTGCCGCCAGGCCTTCTGCGGGCGCGACTTTGGCCGCTTCCGCTGCTGCCGCGGCCTCGAGGTCGCTCTTGGTGCCCTCGACGGTGCCGGTCGACCCACGCAGCTTGGCGCGCAGGGTCAGGACCTTGTCGACCAGTTCCTTTTCGGTCTGCCAGCGGGCTTCCAGGCCGGCCAGCCGCTCGCGCTCGGTGGCGAGCGAGGCCGCGACCGTCTCTTCGCGATGGGCGGTGTCGAGGCCGATCGCCTTCTCACGGCCGATGATCTGGTTCTCGGTCTCGAGCGACTCGATGCGGCGGCGGCTGTCGTCGACCTCGGCCGGCACCGCATGCTGGCTGATCGCGACCCGCGCCGAGGCCGTGTCGATCAGGCTGACCGACTTGTCGGGCAGCTGGCGCGCCGGAATGTAGCGGTGGGACAGTCGGACGGCGGCCTCGATCGCCTCGTCCAGGATCTGCACCCGGTGATGCTTCTCCATGACCGAGGTGATGCCGCGCATCATCAGGATGCAGCGGTCCTCGGTCGGCTCGTCGACCTGGACGGTCTGGAACCGGCGGGTCAGCGCCGGGTCCTTCTCGAAGTATTTCTTGTATTCGGCCCAGGTCGTGGCCGCGACCGTGCGGAGCGTGCCGCGCGCCAGCGCCGGCTTCAGCAGGTTCGCCGCATCGCCCGTCCCGGCGGCACCGCCGGCGCCGATCAGGGTATGGGCCTCGTCGATGAACAGGATGATCGGCTTCGGCGACGCCTGGACCTCGTCGATCACCTGGCGCAGGCGGTTCTCGAACTCGCCCTTCATGCTGGCCCCGGCCTGGAGCAGGCCGATGTCGAGCGACAGCAGGCTGACTTCGCGCAGCATCGGCGGCACGTCGCCGGCGATGATGCGCAGCGCGAAGCCCTCGACCACCGCCGTCTTGCCGACGCCGGCCTCGCCGGTCAGGATCGGGTTGTTCTGGCGCCGGCGCATCAGGATGTCGACCACCTGGCGGATCTCGTCATCGCGGCCGACGATCGGATCGATCTCGCCCTTGCGTGCCTTTTCCGTCAGGTCGACGGTGAAGCGCTTCAGCGCTTCCTGCTTGCCCATCTGGGCCGGCGGCATGGCGCCGCTCGTCTCGCCCGGCGATGCGGCCCCGTCGGTCGAGCGCATCGCCTCTTCCGGCGATCCGCCGGTGATCTTGGCGAACTGAGTGCTGAGCGCGTCCGGCGTGACCTTGCCGAATTCCTTGGAGATCTGCCCCAGCGCGTTGCGCAGGGTCGAGGTCTTGACCAGGCCGACGATCAGGTGGCCGGTGCGGACCTGGCTTTCGCCGAACATCAGGGAGCCGAACACCCAGCCGCGCTCGACCGCATCTTCGACATGGGTCGACAGGTCCGAGATCGACGAGGCGCCGCGCGGCAGCCGGTCGAGCGCCTCGGTGATATCCTTCACCAGGCGCGAGGGATCCAGCTCGAAATGCTTGATGATCCGATGCACGTCGGAATCCTGCGACTGCAGGATCTGGTGCAGCCAGTGCACCAGCTCGACATACGGATTGCCCCGCATCTTGCAGAAAATCGTGGCACTCTCGATCGCCTTGTAGGCGAGCGGATTGAGCTTGCCGAACAAGGCGACGCGGCTGATCTCGGTCATCACTGGCTCCTACAGGCAGGTTCGTTCAAAGGTCGCGGGTTACGATATGGGCCGCTGGACGGTCGCTCATGCGGCTTGGCCCAGCGGGTTGAGTTCGAGGTCTTCGGCGTCTCGTTCGGCCGGCCGCGTAAGGCCCCAGCTGGTCCAGCCGAGCCGCGCCCGACCGCCCAGTTTCAGCTGGGGGATCTCGTCGCGCTTCAAGATCAGCTTGATGTCCCAGGTCAGCTCGTCGCCGGCATAGAAGCGCACGAGCGGTACCAGTCGCGCCAGGCTTTCGCCGCCCGGCAGCAGGCGTTCGTACTCTTCGAGGCTGAGCGGCCCGAACGAGATGCGGAACTTGTGATGGCAACTCCAGACCCGGGCGCCGGGTGCCGTGGTCTGGCCCAGCGATCCGCTTTCCGGCGAATCGCCCAGCTTCCAGCGCAGTTCGTCCGGCAGCTTCATCCAGCCGGGCACGAATTCCTCGATCTGGACCGGCAGACCGAAATAGCCGGCCAGGATGGCCTGCAAGCCGGAGGCATGGCGCGTCTGGGCCGCGAACTGCCCGGCATAGTGCAGTCGCACCTCGTCGGGCAGCACGTCGCGGTCGCGCAGCTCGCTCGTGCCCAGGCCGAAGGTGGCGCCGAGGTAGCGGCCGAACGGATCGTCGTCCGGCCGGTCGAAGCTGACCGCCGGCTCGTTGATCGCCCAGGCCCGATACATCAGCGACAGCATGCGGTGGTGGAACAGGTCGAGGAACCGCGCCATGGTCGGGTCGGCGTGATGGCGCTGGCGTTCGCTGGCGAACTCGGTCAGGTGCAGCGGCAAGGGGCCGTTCGGTCCGAACAGGCCGAAGAAATAGCTGGTCAGGCGCGGCAGGCCGCCGGCGGTGCCGGGCTCGAACGCCGCCAGGGTCGAGGGCGCGGCGATCATGTGCACCTCTTGGGCGAAGCGCACGGGATCCTCCGCCGCATGGGACGAGGTCCCGGTGCGCGGCTTGTCGGCATATAGGTTTTCGAGCCGGCGCAGCGCCTGGAAGAAGCCGAAATGATATGGCTTCTCCGCCAGAGCCTGCATCAGCTCTAGACCAGATGGCGCTGACCGGGCCGTCTCTGCCATCGCATGATCTCGCCTCTGGTGACCGTCCGGAAGACGGTCTCGGTGAAAGAGTTGATCGTCACGTATTTCGCGAAGAACCGTTCCAGCACAGCCGCCAGCAGGAAGCCGCCGGTGCCCTCGAACGCTTCCTCGGCGCAGGTGAAGGTGACCTCGAGCCCGCGCACGAAGGCGATCGGACCCGGATGGATCGCCCGGCGCACGATCGGCTTGCTGGAGATCGAGCGCACGCCCTCGATCTGCTTGCGGACGCTGGCCTCACCCAGGTCGGCGTAGAGCGACAGCAGCTCGCGAAACGCCGCCGCACCGTCTTCCGGGCTCTTGTCGACCAAGGTCAGATAGTTGAGCGACAGGTGGCTGATCAGGTGCCAAGTGGTGTCACCCTCCGCATGGGACGGCCGGGGCCAGGTCGGCCCGGCGACGCAGCGAACGGAATTGACCGGCGCGCCGATCTGCATGGTGAAATCGGTCGTGCCCTTGCCCACAGGCATGTCGAGCGGCAGGTCGCGGTTGGTGCACAGCACCTCGACCGCCAATTGCCGGAGCGTATGGCTGTAGGGCGCCTCGCGCGCATCGACCAAGGACACGAAGGTCTCGCTGCCGATATAGGACGAGCGCGGGCCGCGCGTCCGCTGCCGGCCCGACAGCAGGCGCTGCTCGCGATGGACCGCATAATAGGCCTGTTCCGGATCGATGCCGCCCAGGTCGGTCGCACCGAAGAACGGGCGGAATTCCTGGGTCACTTCATTGCCGGCCGAAACGCCGCCGACCGAGAGCACCCGGTAGACCTCGAAATCCATCGGCCGGGTGCGGTCGACCACGACATGATGCTCTTCGGTCTGCTCGGTCAGGTGGATCCGGTCGGCCACCTTGGGGAACAGGTTGATGATCGGCGTGCAGAACAGCGTGAAATCCGCAGGCCCGATAGCGTGGTCGAGCCGGGAATCCGCCCGCTTCAGTAGGATCAGGATATCGAGTTCGGTGTCCGCGCAACGCCGGATCGCCGGCGCCAGTCCCACCAGGTCGATGAACATGAAGCGGGCCGGACAGGCGAAATATTCGTGCAGCAGCCGATAGCCGTCGAACGACTGCCCACCGAACGGCAGCAACGCCTGTTCCGGCTCGAACCCCATGGCGCGGACCGGCGCATTGCGCACGATCTCCTGCCAGGGCACCGGGCGCCGGGTCGGGCGGACGACCATCGCCTGGGTATGGGCGACGAGCGCTTCGTACAACCGCATCGACTTCTCGGAAACGCCACCCAGATAGAGGGTCAGCCGGTCGAGCGGCAGCTTGTCGAACGGAATGTCGCCCGTCGTCTTCAGGCGCAGGCGGATCGCGGCGGGCGCGCCCTGGATCTCGCCGACACCGAGCGTCGCGACCGCGCCGGGCGACGCCAGATATTCGAGTTCGGCCACCTCGAGCGGCCACAGGGTCACGTCATGCGCGGTGCGATATTCGCACGCGGTCTGGTCACCCTTGCCGAGCAGGCTGCGCATGCCGGTGCCGCGCGGCACCTTGAACCCGTCCGCGAGGCCGCCCTCGGTCAGGTCCGGAAACAGCCGCGCCACCGCCATGGACGGCGTCGGCTGCAGATAGTGGGGATAGACCAGATCCAGCAGATGCTGGGTGAACCGGGGAAAGCGCGCATCGACCTTGAGCCGGACGCGCGCGGCCATGAAGGCGAAGCCCTCGATCAGCCGTTCGACGTAGGGGTCGGCGCATTCGAAGCTATCGAGCCCCAGGCGACCGGCGACCTTCGGGAATTCCTTGGCGAATTCCCCGGACATTTCGCGAAAATGCTGAAGCTCGGAATTGTAGTATCGCAGCAGCTTGGGGTCCATCAGGTCCCCCTGGCGCCGGTGAAATCAATCACCTTCACGGCGCCCAATTCGAGATCGACCTCGGTCCGCAGGAAGATGCGCTGCGAGACCGGCTGGGCCCACAGCTCGCCTTCGATCTCGAACACGACCGCATTGTGCGCCATCAGGTCGGCATCGACCGCGAGCCGCACCTTGAGGGTATCCTTGAGGATGCGCGGTTCGAACGAGGCGATCACCTGGCGCAGCCGCCGTTCCATCTCGATCTGGATCTGCTTGAAATTCGACGCCGTGATGCCGCCCAGGGCGGGCGCACCGAAATTGAGCACCGAATCGGCGACGTGCGGATAGGCGTCCAGGTCCTGGACCGACGCCAGGTTGGTGCAATTCAGGAGCCAGCCCAGATCGCGCAGCACGCCCTCGCGCAGCCGGCGCAGCGACAGCACGCGCTGATCGCGCGATTCCTGCTTCTGTTCGGGCTCGCTATCGACCAGCCGGTCCAACAGCGACGGCTGCAAACGTTCCTGTTGGGTAAGTTCGGCCATACCGACTTACGCGTCCGGTGGCGCGTCTGTGACCGCGTCCGGCGGCGCGTCCAGGACGATCCGACGCACATCCATGATCGAGTAATCGCCGGTATCGGCGGTGAACATACGCTGGCCCAGACCGACGAACAGATCCTCGCCCTGGTCGGTCCACTCCGTGCGCCGCGCCAGGCGCAACGCCGGATCCTCGGCGATCTCGGAACCCGGGTAGCGGGTCGGCAGCAGGGCCACCGTCTCGCCGCCGGTGGTCAGCGTCAGATGGGCCGGCAGCCAGACCACGTCGCGCAGGTCTTCCGGCGCTTCGATGTCGATCTGCTTCAGGCGATTGAGCGGCAGCCAATAATAGCGCCCGTTGATGATCGCCTCGATCATCGGACCCAAACGGGAATCCGCATCGGCCAGCCAGGTGAAATTCTGGGTATCGAAGCCGGCACCCTCGATGCTGCCGGTACTGCTCGGCGCCAGATCGAAGGCCTCGGCCCGCACCGCCTGGGACTGCGCCACGGCGCCATGGCTGCCCAGCCGCAGGGCCTCCAGCAACAGCGCCATCCAGCGCTCGGGCTCGCCGAACAGCAGAGGGGAGCGTTCGCCGGCGAAGACGGCCGTTCGCAGCGCTTCGCACTGCAGCGCTTCGCGATAGGTCTGTACCATGGCGAGCGACGTCGCTTCGAGGTCGCCCACGACTTTGAGCTGGGTCAGCGCCCGGTCCCAGTTGCCTTCGACCGACAGGAGTTGGAACAGAAAGGTTCGCAGCTTGGCGTTCGACGGATCCTTGCGGACTCGCCCCTGCAATTCCGCCAGGGTTTTCGAGAGATCGCCATCGCGGAGCAGGTCTTCAAACATGCGTCTCTCCTTCGGCTGCATGCGCGCATGGCGCAACTGCCAGGCATAGCGGAACCGGCGACATTTTCCCGTCGCCGGTTCCGTCCATATCTATTCAGAGACGTCACGCTCCCCTCCCCTGAAGCAGAGGAGCGTGACGAACGGAATCAGACCTTAATGTTCTCTTCGATGTTCCACTTGAATTCCTTCGCCGGCGCGCCGGTGCCGTCGTCCTTCTGCTCGGCGTAGGCGTAGTTGATTTCGCCGAAATTGAGCGTGACGTTCTCGGTCAAGCGGTCTTCACCGCCGCTGCCGCCGGTCGAGACGGAGCTGACGAGGATCTTCTTCAGCGTGATCTTGAGGTATTCGAGCGGAGCCTTGCCGCCCGACTTGCGGATGGTCAGCAAACCGTCGGTGATGTGTTCGCCGCTGGCGGCGTTGAGCAACAGGGCTGCGGACGAGCTGTCGATATACTTGGTGAACGACAGGTCCTGGAAATTCGCCTTGCCCGAACCGCCGCCGCCACCGCCATGGAACGTGCCGCTGTTCGACAGGCCCCAGGACCAGGCCAGAACGTCGATTTCGCCCTTATGCACCGAATCCTTGGACTCGCCAGTAACGCCGTTAAGCTGAATGAACATATCAAGGGCCATGAGAGCCTCCCATATTTAGAATAGACGTTGAATAGACTACCTCGCGCTACGCCAGGATGGCGTAACGCGCTTCACACATCATGCGGCCTTGGACGAAGGCAGCTTCGAAACGAGACGGAGCGAGACCGTCAGGCCTTCGAGCTGGTAATGCGGCCGCAGGTAGAACTTCGAGGAATAATACCCCGGGTTCCCTTCGACCTCCTCAACCACCACTTCGGCCGCAGCCAGCGGCTTCATGGCTTTGGTCTGCTCGCTGGAACGGCTCGGATCACCATCGACGTACTGGTTGATCCAGCCTTGCAGCCAGCGCTGCATGTCTTCGCGCTCCTTGAAGGAACCGACCTTGTCGCGGACGATGCACTTCAGGTAGTGGGCGAAGCGGCAGGTCGCGAACAGGTAGGGCAGCCGCGCCGCCAGATTGGCGTTGGCCGTCGCGTCCGGATCCTCGTACTCCGCCGGCTTCTGCAGCGACTGGGCGCCGATGAAGGCTGCGAAATCCGAGTTCTTCTTGTGGATCAGCGGCATCAGGCCGACCTTGGCGAGTTCGGCTTCGCGCCGATCGCTGATCGCGATCTCGGTCGGGCACTTCATGTCCACGCCGCCATCGTCGGTCGGGAACGTATGGGTCGGCAGACCCTCGACCGCACCGCCGGACTCGATGCCGCGGATGCGCGAGCACCAGCCGTACATCTTGAACGAGCGATTGATGTTCAGCGCCATGGCATAGGCCGAGTTGGCCCAGACATACTTGCTGCTGTCCGCGCTCTCGGTCTCTTCTTCGAAATCGAACGCCTCGACCGGGTCGGTCTTGGCGCCGTAGGGCAGCCGGGCCAGGAAGCGCGGCATGGCGAGGCCGATGTAGCGGGCGTCGTCAGATTCACGCAGCGAACGCCAGGCCGCATATTCCGGGGTCTGGAAGATCTTGGTCAGATCGCGCGGGTTGCTGAGCTCGGACCAGCTGTCCATCTGCATCAGCGTGGGCGCCACGCCCGAGATGAAGGGGGCATGGGTCGCAGCCGAGATCTGCGCCAGCGAGGACAGCAGCTCGACGTCCGGAGGCGAATGATCGAAGTGATAGTCGCCGACCAGGCAGCCGTACGGCTCGCCACCGAACTGACCGTATTCCTCTTCGTACATCTTCTTGAAGATCGGGCTCTGATCCCAGGCCGTACCTTTGAATTTCTTCAAGGTCTTGGCCAGATCCTTCTTGGAGATGTTCATCACCCGGATCTTCAGCTGCTCGTCCGTCTCGGTGTTGTTCACGAGATGGTGCAGGCCGCGCCAGGCGGCTTCGAGCTTCTGGAAATCCTGGTTGTGCAGGATCAGGTTGATCTGCTCGGTCAGCTTCTGGTCGATCTGCGCGATGATCGCGCTGATCGTGTTGACCACGTCGGCCGAGATCGTCACCGAACTGGCCAGCGCCTGTTCGGCCAGCGTGCGAACCGCCGTCTGGACCGCCGACTGGGCCTCGGTGCTCTTCGGGCGGAACTCCTTCTCGAGCAGGTTGGCGAACTCGCTGAACTCTACCGATTGGTCGCCCTGGGCGACCGCATTTTGCAGCTCGGACATTGGCTTATTCCCCCGAACCCGACGATGAACCCTCTTCGGTCGGCTTCGGCGCCGAGGCGAGCGCCTGCAGCAGTGCCGGATCCGACAGAAGCTTGCCGATCAATTCCTCCGCCCCGCTCTTGCCATCCATATAGGTGACGAGATTGGAGAGCTGCGTGCGCGCCTGCAGAAGCTGGTTGAGTGCCCCCACCTTGCGGGCGATGGCGCCGGGCGTGAAATCTTCCATGCTCTCGAACGTGATGTCGACCTGGAGATTGCCGTCGCCGGTCAGCGTGTTGGGAACGGCGAAGGCAGCGCGCGGCTTCATCGCCTTCAGCCGGTCGTCGAAATTATCGACGTCGATCTCGACTGCCTTGCGATCGGCGACACCCGGCAGCGCCTCGGTGGGATTGCCCGACAGATCGGCGAACACGCCCATCACGAACGGCAGCTGCACCTTCTTCTGCGAGCCGTACAGCTCGACATCATATTCGATCTGAACGCGCGGCGCCCGGTTCCGGGCGATAAATTTTTGACTGCTTGCCTTGGCCATAGTCGCCTCTTTTCCTGGGGTTGCCTCGGAGCGGGGCGGTGCCGGGCGGAAAACCGCGCCACGTCCGTCCTCTTTCTTGCCTGGTCTGTCGTTCTTCTCAAGAAGTCGCCGCCTATTCCTCCGCCGACGGCCCGTTGTAGATCTGGGCCATCGTCACAGCGTCGGGAATAAGGTTTTGCAGTATGTCCATGAAGCTGAGCGGCACCAGACGCTTGGCGCGCTGGAGCAGGATCGGCACCGGACTGGACGGCTCGAACCGGGCATAATATTCGCACAAGCGGTCGAGCGTCTTCAAGACGTCGTCCCGATTGCTGAGCTGCCCCGGAACGCCGCCGCCCGCAGCGCCGCGCGCCGGCGCGCCCTCGCCGCCTTCCGCCGTTTCTTCCTCGCCCTCGGCGCCACCCGCCTCCTCGGCTCCGACACCCCGCGCCGACAGCCTGGCCTGGAGCACGCGGTAAATCTCTTTCAGCACGCCACCCAGGGCCGACAGATCCGGCGCGTTGCTGGAGCCGACCTTGTCGGTGATGACCTCCTCGATGCCGCGGACGTCCTCGATCGCCGAGCGCACGCTCTCGGCCGTCTCCTGCAGGGTTTCGACCGCCACATCGAGAAATGCCGCATTGACGGCGGCCGGATCGCTCTTGCCTTCCTCGGTCACATCGCGCAGGCCGAACCGGCCGAAGGTGCGCGACGCCACCAGCGGCGCCTCGCGCACCGGGCGCAAGAAGCTGGAACCATCGCACAGGCCGGCAATGATGTTCACCCGCGCCACCGGATCGAGATCGTCGTCGGGGTCCAACTGCGGATGCAGCCCGTCCCAGTACTGGTCGAGCACCTTACGCACCAGCGACAGTCCGGCTGCGAGCCCGTTCATGCTCTCGAGACGCAGCGATGCCCGGAGCAGTTGATCATAGATCCGTAAGTCTTTGGTCCGTTCGAGCAGTTCCAGCGCCAGACGGCGCACTTCGACCCAGTCCGGCTCCTCGCCGGGAATGACCGTGGTACCGAACTGCTGCTCGTCCTTGCCTTTGGAGGCCTGCTCCAGGGCGTTGAATACCGGGTCGTACTCCAGGTTTTCGCCGCATGGGGCGCCCGGATTGATCTCGATCAAGAGCTTGTCGACGTCGAAAATCGCCACGTCCGAACCGTTCGCGAGAGGAATCTGAAAGGTACTACGGTAGCTTAACTAACGCTTTTACCAGTAGCGGTCCAGCCGTCCGCCACATCCTTGTCATCAAGCGTTTTCAATGTTTTGAAGCTATCGTGCACACCCCGGCTCTGTCAATGCGAACAACTCCCGCACGACACACGGCATGGGCGACTGTGGAAAAGTTCCGTGAAAAAATTGCAATAATCTTCATGCCGGCCATGTGGTTATTTAGCCCACGGCATTTGGGCCAGGACGATGTGCCCCGGGACCGGCTGGCTCGCCTCGGTCCGGACGATGGCTGGATCGAATGCGACCAAGCGAAATCCCGCTGCCGCGACGCAGGCACGAACGTAGGTTTGCGCATGCTGATACCGCCCCGAGGGACCCAGCACATAAGAAGTCTTCGGATCGTCGCCGGCATCTTCGAGCGTGAAAGCGAAGTGCCCGCCGGGACGGAGAGCGGCGGCAGCCGTCTCGAACTCGGTCGCCAGATCGCCGAAATAGATGAACGTGTCGGCCGCGACGATCAGATCGAACGCGCCCGGGCGCCCGGCCAGGAAATCGACCAGGTCCGCCTCGACGAGTTCGTCGTAAAGTCCGCGCCGCCGCGCCCGGTCGAGCATCTCGGCCGACAGGTCGACACCCGTCAGCGTTCGGGCGAACGGCCGGACGAACGGGGCGCACAGGCCGGTGCCGCAACCGAGGTCGGCGACGGCGAGCGTCGGTCCGTCGAGCGCCGCATGGGCACGCAGCAGCCCGTCGACCAGTTGCGGCCCACAATATTCCAGCCGTTCCAGCTGGCGATCGAACGATTTGGCGAAGGTGTTGAAGGTCTCGACGATGTAGGGCACAGAGGCGCGCGACGGCACGTCGTTGCCGGACAAGGCGGCCACCATGTGCCGCGCGGTCGGATGGTCCGGTTCGCGCGCGAACCAGGCCTCGAAGGTCGATCGCGCGTCGTCGAGCGCGCCGATCGCGAAGCACAACATGCCCAGGGTGTAATGGACCAGAGGCAGATCCGGATCGAGCGATCCGGCCGTGCGCAATGCCGTCAGCGCTTCCTCGACCCGGCCGGTCTTTTCGAGCGCGATGCCGTAATGCAGCTGGGCCGATGCGTGCTTAGGATCGATCTTGACCGCCGTGTCCAGCAGGGCGAGCGCTTCGGGAAAGCGGTCGACCACCAGCAGGGCGACGGCCAGTCGGTCGAGCAGACCCGCATCGCGCGGCCGCAGATCGAGCGCCGCCGTGTAATAGCCCAGCGCCTCCTCGTCCCGATCGAGCACGACCAAAAGATTTCCTAACGCCTCCAAGGCATCGACGTCGTCGCCGCGCAGTGCCAGCAGTCGCTGATAGGTCTCGACGGCCGCGAGATTCTGCCCCAGCTCGATTTCGAGCTTGCCGAGATTGCCAAGCGCATCGACGTAATTGGGCCGGTGCGCCAGCGCATCGCGATAGGCGGCCGCCGCCTCCGGCTTGCGCCCGGCACGGCGCAGGGCGGTTCCAAGGTTGTTGTAGGCATCGGCATAGTCCGGACGCGCCGCCAGCGCCGCCCGATAGGCCTCGATCGCCGCATCGATCCGCCCCAGCTGCTGCAGCGCGATGCCCCGATGATTGTGCGCCTCCGCGAAGTCCGGCCGCAGTTCGATCGCCCGATCGTAGGCCGCCAGCGCTTCCTCGCCGCGTTGGGCGCCGCGCAGGGCGGCGCCGAGAGCCGCATGAAAGGACGGGTTTTCCGGCGCTGCCGCGACGGCGGCCTCGAGCCGGACGACCGCCTCGTCGAACTTCCCCTGAGTATGACGGAGCACCCCCAGGAGATGCAGGGTGATCGCGTGCGACGGCGCCAGCTCCAGGACCTGCTCGTAGAGCGCCGCCGCCTCGGGCAGCAGCGTGGCCTTGTGGAACGCCGTCGCCTGGGCCAGCCACTCGCGCACCTTCGCGGCTGCGGTCCCGGTATTGGTCATCTCGTTCGCCACAACCCGTGTGTCGCTCACTGATGGACATCCCTTTTCGAGAGCGAGAGGAGTACGACCGCCGCAGGGTTCGATACCAACCTACCGCGGGTCGCGCGGCGCCAATGTCTCAAGGAATTCATGGCCGCGCAATCGAACCATTCGAACCTAACGAAAAACTATGTTGGTATGATGTCGACGGCGGCGGACGCTTGTGAACCTCGTCTCACCGGAAGCGTTCGAAGTTGGCGATAGTGAAGTGGGCCGGTTGAAACGGCCCCGCATCAGCACCTTTGGCTCGATGAAGGCCGCGATTGTCGTCCGGCCGTTTGCCTTCTCCTCTGTTTCCGTGCCCACCATCGGCCTCTTCGAACGGCCGTGCGGGATCCATCATGAATACGGGTGTTGCGATGACTGCTCAGAACAAAAGAATTGGAGCCGCCCGTCGCGGCGTCGCTCTCGTGGCGGCGCTGGCCGTGCTGAATGGCTGCGCCGCCGGGGGCGGCCTCAATACGCAGAGTTCCCGCATCGGTTCGGACGACGGCTCGGATTCATGCCGGCCGCAGCTGGTGGCGCTCGATTCGACCGGCGACTTCTATGGCGAGAGCATTCTGAAGGGCGCCGTGATCGGCGGCCTGCTGGGGGCCGCGACCGGCGCGCTCATCTCCAAGGACGCAAAGGGGGCGGCGATCGGTGCCGCCGCGGGCGTGGCCGCCGGCGCTGCCGCCGGCTATTGGTCGGCGCTTCGCCAGCAGCAGCAGGACCAGGCCGGCATGTTCACCCAGGTCCAGGGCGACCTGACCCGCGAGAATGCGCAGATCGACAAGACCCAGCTCGCGTTCGACCAGTTGATGGACTGCCGTTTCCGGCAGGCGCGCATGATCAACGACAGCTATACCGCCCATCAGATCGACCGCACGACCGCGGTGGCCCAGATGGCGGTCGTCCGCCAGCATGCGCAACGCGATCTGGCGCTCGCCAAACAGATCGACACCCAGATCGCCCAGCGCGGCCAGCAGTTCGACGTCGCGGCCGACAATCTGGCGCCGAGCAGCACGCCGGCCTTCGTGTCGGCGGAAGCCGTGCCGGCCAAGCCCGCCACGGTCCGTCGCGCCGGCACGTTGAAGCTGCGCCCCGATCCGGCCGCCCCCGACATCGGCCAGGTCGCCGCCAAGGAGCCGGTCAAGGTTACGGTGAAGCGCGGCGACTATGCGCTGGTCGAGACCGGCGCCGGCGTGCGCGGCTATACGCCCGTCTCCGACCTGCAGCAGGGCAACGGCTCCCGTTCGGTTCCGGTCAGCGTGCCGAGCGCGCCGGCCGTCTCCAACGGCTCCGACGTGCGGACGCTCGACGGCAGCAACGCCGCCCGGCGCGACGCTTTCTCGCAGAGCGTGGCCGTCTCGCAGACCGCCGTCGCCAGCGGCTTCGAGGTCGCCGGTTGATCCGCAGCACCCTCCTCGGCGTCCTGGCGTTGTTCTGGGCGCTCGCTCCGGCGGGCGCCCAGGAACCGCCGCAGACGCCGTTCCTGCGCATCGAAGCCGGCGGCCATACCGGCGCCGTGCCACGCCTGGCGGTCGATGCATCGGGACACCTGATGGCCAGCGCCGGCTACGACAAGACGATCCGGCTCTGGTCCCTGCCCGACGGCCGCGAGAAATCGGTGCTGCGGCCGCCGATCGGTGCCAAGGAGGAAGGCGAGATCTATGCGGTGGCCCTGACGCCGGACGGCCACCGCGTCTTCGCCGGCGGCGCCACGGGCGGCGCCTGGAGCAGTACGTTCTGCATCTACATCTTCGACGCGGACAAGGGCGTGCTGGTCAGCCTGCTGCCGGGGCTGCCGGCCCCCGTCAGCGACCTCGCCGTTTCACCCGACGGCAGCCGCTTCGCCGCCGCCCTGATGCAGGGCGGCATCCGCGTCTGGGATGCCGCGAGCGGCAAAGCCCTGTTCGATGATCGCATGATCGACGGACCGGTGCGCGCCATCCTGTTCGATCGCCAGAACCGGCTGTTCGCCACATCGTCGGACGGCAAGGTCAGGGCCTATGGTGCCGACGGCAAGAAATCGGCCGAGCTCCAGCCGGAACCGGGCCTGCGCCCCTGGGGCCTGGCCCTGTCGCCCGACGGCGGGCTGCTGGGCGTCGCCTACGAGAACGCGGACAAGCAGGGCCACTTGCATGTCGACGTGCTGAACGCCCAAAGCCTGAAGCCGGTCTTCGCGCCCGACACGACCGGCCTGCAGGGTGCGGGACTGCTGGCGCTCGCCTGGGTCGCCGACGATCGCGGCAGCGTCCAGCTGATGGCCGGCGGCTATGCCAGGACGAGCGCCGGCAACGTGTTGCGCCGCTGGGGCGATTTCGGCCTGGGTCCGGCCAGCGACCTGCCGGCCGCACACGACACGATCCTGCATATCCTGGCCGTGCCCGGCGGGGGCGCGGTCTATTCGACCGAAGATCCCGGCTGGGGCCGGATCGGCGCCGACGGCAAGGTCGCGCTGAAGCCCGACCCGCCGCTCGCCGATCTGCGGCCGGCGCGCAGCGGCCGCTTCGCCGTTTCGACCAACGGCGAGACCGTCGAATTCTCCACCGGCAAGGGCATCCTCCGCTTCGATGCCGCAACCCGGCAACTGACGGCGATCACCAACACCGATGCCAACCTGGCGGCCACTCGTCCCACCGCCCCCGGGCTGGCGCCGAGCGGTTGGCAGGATTCCAACGCCCCGCGGCTGGGCTCGGCCGCGGTGGCGCTCGATAAGGCGGAATTCGCGCGCAGCCTGACCATCCTGCCCGGTGACGAGCGGGTGCTGATCGGCACCGACACCCACCTGCGCCTGGTCGCCCGCGACGGCAAGCCGATCGCCTCCGTCGCGGTGCCTGCCGCCGCCTGGGCGGTGACGACCAGTTCGGACGGACATCTCGCCATCGCAGCACTACTCGACGGCACCATCCGCTGGTACGGGCTGACCGCCGACGCGCCGCTCAGCGAACGCGCGGCCCTGTTCACCCATGGCGACGGTGCGCGCTGGACCCTGTTCACGCCCGAAGGCCTGTTCGACCATGCCGATCGCGGCGGTGCCGAGCTGATCGGCGTCCATCTCAACCGGGCGCACAACCAGCAGCCCGAATGGGTCAGCTTTTCCCAGGCCTATCGCACGCTCTACGCGCCGGCCGCCGTGCGGGCCCGCCTGTCGGGCGATGCGGAACCATCGAGGGCGCGGCTTGCGGAGTTGGGCGATATCCGCGCCCGCCTCGCCCGCCAGCCGACGGTCGAGGTCGCAAGCGCCTGCGTTCCGGTCGCCGACGGCAGTTGCGCGCCCGTCCCGTTCGGCCCGCAGCGCCAGGCGGTGCTGCCGGCCGGCGCCGACAAGCTGCGGCTGCATCTGAAGCTGGGCGACCGCGGCCTGGGCGTCGGCGCGATCGACGCCTTCGTCAACGAGCGCAACGCCGGCCGCTTCCCGGCGCCGACGCTTGCCGACAAGGCCGGCACCGCCGACATCGACGTGCCGATCGACCCCGGCCATGACAACATCCAGATCCGCGCCTATGACGGCGGCAACAGCATCTTCGCCGAAACGCCCACGATAGACTTCGCCGGCGCCGAGGAAGCATCGGGCGACCAGCGCGGCACGCTCTATGTCCTGGCAATCGGCATCGATCATTATGCGCTGCCCAATCTGGCGCTGCATTTCGCCGTGGCCGACGCCAAAACCTTTGCCGACAGCATCAAGCAATCGGCGGCGCCACTCTACAAGTCGGTCGACGTCACCTTGCTGACCGACAAGGACGCGACCAAGGCCGGCATCCTCGCCGCCTTCGAGCGCTTGGGACATAAGGTGCGCAGCCGGGACACGTTCCTGTTCTATGTGGCGAGCCACGGCGTGGCGAGCGACGACGACCATCGCTTCCTGCTGGTGCCGCAGGACGTGTCGGACATCTCGTCGATGAAGGCGCTGGCCGCAGGGGCGATCGACGAATCCACGTTGATTACCGCCCTGTCGCGCATCCAGGCCCATGACGCGCTGCTGCTGCTCGACACCTGTCATTCCGGCACCGTGACGGCCGATAATCTGGCGAACGTCGGCCATGAGAGCGGGCGCTATATCCTGGCCGCATCGAGTTCGGTGCAGGAAGCGCTCGACAGCTACGACAACCGCAACGGCGTGTTCGTCTATGCGCTGAAGGAAGCGCTGTCGGGCCGGGCCGGCCAGGATGGCGACGGCGACATCGGCGCGCTGGCGCTCGGCGAATATGTCTCGAAGCGGGTCGGGCAACTGGCCCGCGAGCGCGGCCACGCCCAGGACGCCGAGTTCAAGGCGGCGCAGAGTGAGCTCAGGTCCTTCCCGATCGGCAAGGTCCTGCACTGAAGACGCTGACGGAGACGATGCATGAACAAGCGAAGCATGATGTTCGGCGTGGCCATCGCGCTGGCCTTGGCCGCCCCGGCGCGGGCCGCTGACGTCCCGGTCGATACCGGCCTGTGGGAAATGCAGATGACCATGTCGATGGGCGGCATCCAGATCCCCGCCGAAACCCTCGAGAAGCTGAAGAAGATGGGCGTCAGCCCACCCGGCCAGCCAACCACGACGACGAGTCAGTCCTGCGTCACCCAGCAGACCCTGGACAAGTTCGGCGCGATGCCGAACCAGAACGGCAGATGCCATCAGGAAAACCTGCAGCGCACCGACCGGAGCATGTCGTTCGATATGGTCTGCGACAGCCCGCAGAACAACGCCAAGGGCCACGTTACCGTGCAGTTCGACGACCGGACCCATGTGCATGGCACGGTCAAGATGGCCGGGACCCATACGGACGGCAGCGGCAAGACCATGCCCTTCTCGGTCGACGCGACCCAGTCAGGCCATTGGCTATCGCGCGAGTGCGGCGCGGTTCAGCCGATGCAATGAGACGGCAGCCGTCGATTTCGTTCACCGGCTCGGCGATGACGCGCTAAAATACTTCGGCGCCGAATGTTTTGGCGAGCGAGGAGCCATGAGCGAAGCCATATCATCCCGCGAGGCGGGCAAGGGTGTCGACTACCCCTTGGCCTTCAGCATCGGGGCGGCGATCCGGACGACCCAGCGGCAGTTCGCTCAGGAACTGCAGGACCGGTTGGCGCCCTACGATATCCCGATCGGCATGTGGTACTTCTTCCGCGCGCTGTGGGAGGAGGACGGACTGACCCAGCGCCAGCTGAGCCAGCGCGTCGGCGCCATGGAACAGACCACGGTCGAGCAGCTGCGCAACATGGAGCGGCGCGGCTATGTCGAGCGGCGGCGCTCGCTCGACGATCGGCGCAAGGTCCATGTCCACCTGACCGAAAGCGGTTCGGCGCTGAAAAGCCAACTGCTGCCCTTCGCGATCGAGGTCAACCAGACGGCGCTCGACGGCCTGAGCGACGGCGAGATCGGCTTCCTGCGCCTGGTGCTCGACCGCATCCGCGGCAATCTCGAAAAGCAGCAGGCCCGCCGGCGCGACTCCATCCGGCGCGGGCCTGCGACATCGGCGACCGGCGCCCCCGCTTGACAAAGGCGTAGGCGGAAAAGATGCTTCGGGTTCGAAGCATTATTCCGCAATCGCGAGCCTGAACGGCAGACGCAAGGCATCATCCATGAATGAAGTTCCCCTGACCCTCGCGATCAGCCGCTACGATCACGTCGAGGACCTGACCGCCGGCCGCATCGTGCCCGACGGCATAAGGCTCACCAGCCTCAGCCTGCCGATCGAGGAGATCTTCTTCCGGTTCCTGAAGCATCGCGAATGGGACGTGTCGGAGCTGTCCTTCGCGAAATATGCCTCGCTGATCTCCCAGGGCGACACGTCGTTCACGGCGATCCCGGTGTTCCCCTCGCGCATCTTCCGCCATTCCTCGGTCTATGTCCGGCGCGACGGCCCGGTGCGCACGCCCGGGGATCTGGCCGGCAAGCGCATCGGCCTGCCGGAATGGGCGCAGACCGCTGCCGTCTATTCGCGCGGCTTCATGGTCGATCAATATGGCATCGACCTCACGGGCATCGACTGGGTCCAGGCCGGCGTCAACGAGCCGGGCCGCGGCGAGAAGGTGGCGCTCAACCTGCCGGCCGGCATCCGCTTGACCCCGGCCCCGACCAAGAGCCTGAGCGGCATGCTGGTCGACGGCGAGGTCGACGCGATCCTGTCGGCCCATGCGCCGGACTGCTTCGAGCATAACCATCCGAACATCGTCCGGCTGTTCCCGGACTATATGGCGGTCGAGGCGGACTACTATCGCGCGACCGGCATCTTCCCGATCATGCATGTGGTGGCGATCAAGCGCTCCGCCGTCGAGGCCAATCCCTGGATCGCCATGAGCCTGCTGAAGGCGTTCGAGGAAGCGAAGCGCCGCAGCGTCGCCCGCGCGCTCGAGGTGACGGCGCCGCGCTTTCCGATCCCCTGGTGCTTCGAGCATGCGCGCCGCGCCCAGGAACTGTTCGGCGAGGATCATTGGCCCTATGGCGTCGACGGCAACAAGACGACGCTCGACGCGTTTCTCCGTTACGCCTACGAACAGGGCGTGTGCCATCGCCTGCTGACGCCGGAAGACCTGTTCCCGCAAAGCGTACTGTCGCGCGTCCGCATCTGAGGAGCTTCGCCATGAGCCAAGCCGACGAGAAGTTGGCCGTCGTCATCGACGACCTTGTGGTCGTCATCGACGACCTTGTGGCAGCCAACCATATCCTGTTCCAACAGGGCGTGGTCGACGGCTTCGGCCATGTCAGCGCGCGCCATCCGGGCCGGTCCGACCGGTTCCTGCTGGCGCGCAACATGGCGCCGGCGCAGGTGCGCACCGCCGACATCCTGGAATTCGAATTGGACGGCACGCCGGTCGATCCGTCCGGCCCACGTCCCTACCTGGAACGCTTCATCCATGGCGAGATCTATCGGGCACGCGCCGACGTGATGGGCGTGGTGCACAGCCACTCGCCGGCGGTCGTGCCGTTCGGCGTCGTGCCGAGCGCGCCGCTCAGGCCGATTTGCCATATGAGCGGCTTCCTGGGCGAGGCGGCACCGGTGTTCGAGATCCGCGACACGGCAGGGCCGGCGACCGACATGCTGATCCGCACCCCGGCGCTGGGCGTGGCGCTGGCCGACCGGCTGGGCCCGGGCGCGGTCGTCCTGATGCGCGGCCATGGCTCGACCGTCGTCGGAACGACCGTGCGCCAGGCGGTGTTCCGGGCGGTCTATACCGAGGTCAATGCCAAGCTGCAGGCAGAAGCGCTGCGCCTCGGCCCGCCGATCTTCCTGACCGGCGAGGAGGCTGCCGCGGCAGCCGCGACCAACGACGGCCAGATCGACCGCGCCTGGAACCTGTGGCTCGAAGCGGTCAACGACCCTTCGGCCTGATGCCTACTTCACCCCACCGTCGGTCATCCGGTACCAGGCGATGAAGGCCGAGACATAGGCCCGGTTGAGCCCGTGGAACGGGATCGGCCGGATCGGCAGGATCGGCAGCGGCAGGTCCGTCGCCTGGCCCGAAGTCAGATAGCGCGCCAGCGCCCGGCCCATGGTCGTCTGCAGCCCGATGCCCCGGCCCATGCAGCCGATATCGACCAGCAGGCCGGGCGCCGGTTCGTGGAGATGCGGCATGAAATCCCGCGTGACCGCGACCCGGCCGCACCAGCGATAGGCGATCGGCGTGTCCTTGATCTGCGGGAACAGCTTGCCCAGCACCCGTTCCAGATGCGCCCAATCGTCCGGCCCGGTCGGCTCGCGGAACGGCCCGCGGCCGCCCATCAACAGGCGGCCTTGGTGATCGAAGCGGAAATACAGCAGCAGCTTGCGGGTATCCGACGACACATGCCCCTCGGGCAGGATGGTCTTGCGCAGATTGTCGGTCAGTGGTTCGGTCGCGACCTGGAAGGAATTGACCGCGATGACCGTGCGGCGCAGGCCCGGGACCAGATCGCCGGTATAGCCGTTGGTCGCGAGCAGCACGCGGCCGGCATCGACCGCGACGCCGCGGTCGGTCTCGACATGCCAGCGGGTGCCGCGCGGCTCCAGCCTGGTCACCTTGGTCTCGCCGTGGATCCTCGCACCAGCGGCCTGAGCCGCCCGCACCAGGCCGCGCGCGAAGGCCAGCGGCTGGATGGCGCCGCCGCGCTTGTCGACCCAGCCGCCCAGGTAGGAGTCGGTGCCCAGCTTGCGCGCGACCGCGTTCCGGTCCAGCAACTCGGTTTCCGCGCCCCAGGCCGCCCATTGCTCCGCCCGGCGTGCGACTTCGCTCAGGCCCGTTTCGGTATGGGCGCCCTGGATCCAGCCGGCCCGGACGTGCGGCACGTCCATGCTATGCCGGTCGATCAGGTCGAACACCGTATCGGCGGTTCGCCCGGCGAAATCGACCAGGGCCCGTCCCCGCTCGTCGCCGACTTTCGCCTTGAGGTCGGCCGGATCGTACTTGAGGCCCGGAATGACCTGGCCGCCGTTGCGGCCAGACGCACCCCAGCCCGGCTCGCGCGCCTCCAGCAACACCGTATCGGTGCCCTGCTCCGCCAGGTGCAGCGCGGCGCTGAGGCCGCAATAGCCGCCGCCGATGACGCAGACGTCGGCGCGGGTTGGTTCGCCCAGCGGCGGTGTCGCCGCGGACGGCGGCGCGGTCGCGGCCCAGAGCGACGGCGACAGGGGAAAGGGTTCGGCCATCCTTAGGATCCTTCGCTGCGGTCTGGTCATTCCGTGGTTCGACCTGTGTTCGTCTTTCCCGTCATCCTGCGGAAGCGGGAATGACGGTGTCATTCTTCAAATCGGGTTCAGCACCCGCCGCAGGAAATCCTGGGTGCGCGGATGTTGCGGGTCGCCCAGCACGGCACGCGCCGGGCCCTGTTCGACGATGACGCCGCCGTCGAGGAACAGCACGCGGTCGGCCACCTCGCGGGCGAATGCCATTTCGTGGGTGACGACAACCATGGTCATGCCCTGTTCGGCGAGCGCGCGCATGACGCCCAGTACCTCGCCCACCAGTTCCGGGTCGAGTGCCGAAGTCGGCTCGTCGAACAGGATGGCCTTGGGCCGCATCGCGAGCGCGCGGGCGATCGCGACGCGCTGCTGCTGGCCGCCGGACAGCCGGCCGGGCTTGGCCTCCTCGCGGCCGGCGAGACCGACCTGGGCCAGCAATGCCCGACCGCGCACCATCGCCTCGGCCCGGGGCTCGCCTTTGACGAAGATCGGGCCTTCGACGACATTCTCCAGGGCCGAGCGGTGGGGAAACAGGTTGAAGCGCTGGAACACCATGGAGACCTGGGTCCGGATCGCGCGGATCGACGGGGCCGCCGCATCGACCATGACGCCCTCGACCTTGATCGTGCCGGCCTCGTAGCGCTCGAGCCCGTTGATGCAGCGCAGCAGGGTCGACTTGCCGGAACCGGACGGCCCGATCACGCAGACGACCTCGCCGCGCTCGACCTTGGCCGAAACGCCGCGGATGACCTCATGATCGCCGAAGCGCTTGTGGACGTCGTCGAGTTCGATCATCGCCGCGCCGCCCGTCGTTCGAGATGGCCGACCAGGATGATCAGCGGCACGCTCATGCACAGGTAGAGCAAGGCCACGAGCGTGAAGACCGTCGTGTTCTTGAAGGTCGAGGACGCGATCAACTTGCCCTGCAATGCCAGCTCCGCGACCGTGATGGTCGAGGCCTGGGAGGAATCCTTCAGCATCATCACCATGATGTTGCCGTAGGACGGCAGCACGATCTTGACCGCCTGGGGCAGCACGACCCGGCGCATGACCAGCCACCAGCCCATGCCGATCGCATGGGCTGCCTCGATCTGCCCTGGGTCGATGGCCTCTATGCCGGCCCGGAAATTCTCGGCCTGGTAGGCCGAATAGGCGATGCCCAGCCCGATGATGCCGGCCTGGAGCGCCGACAGCGAGATGCCCAGGTCCGGCAGCACGAAGTAGATGTAGAACAGCTGCACGATGATGGGGATGCCGCGGATCACGTTGACGATCAGCCGGCTCGCCATCGCCAGCGGCCACAGGCCCGAGACGCGCAGGAACGCCCAGATCAGGCCGAGGATGGTCGACAGCACGAGCGAGCCGAGGCTGACCAGGATGGTCAGCCACAGGCCCTGCAGCAGGATCGGCAGGAACTCCGCCGAGTCGGTAAGGAAACGCGTCATGTCCGCAGCCGCTTCGGCTCAGCGGCCGATCACTCCAGACCCCATTTCGCCAGGATCTTCTTGACCGTCCCGTCGGCCTGCAGCTTGGCCAGCGAGGCGTTGAGCTTCGCCAGCAGCGGATCGCCCTTGCGCAGTCCGATCGCGACTGAGCCCATGATGCTGGGCTTATAGCTCTTGACCAGCCGGGATTCAGGGAAACCGCCCTGCGAGAGGTTGTAGGCCGCGATCGGATAGTCGGCGAAGCCGGCGCCGATCCGCCCGGCGTTCACGTCGCGCAGGATGTCGGGGATCGTGTCGTAGATCTTCACTTCGGGGAACAGGCCGCTCTTTTGCAGCGGCTCGACGAAGGCGGTGCCGACCTGGGCGCCGACCGTCTTGCCCTTGAGGTCCGCCAGCGTGACGTAATCCTTGGTGTCCGCCTTGGGCACGACCAAGCCTTCGCCGTAGCTGTAGACCGTGTCGGTGAAGTCGATCACCTCGCGCCGGGCCGGGGTCGCGAACATGGCGGCGGCGATCAGGTCGATCTTGTTGGTGGTCAGCGCCGGGATCAGCGTCGAAAACTGCAGCGGCTGGATCTCGACCACAAAGCCGGCATCCTTGCCGACCGCGGTGATCAGGTCGACCATGATCCCCTGGATGGTATTGGTCTTGGTATCGAGGAAGGTGAACGGCACGCCCGTCGGCGTCGAGCCGATCTTGAGCACCGGGTCGGCGGCCATCGCCGGCCCGATTGCCGGCGCCCAGAGGGCGCAAAACAAAGCTGCGGCTGCGAAGATTCCAGTCCTCACCATTTCTCGACTCCCGTTGTTGGCCTGCCTGTAACAGCGCGGGACGACCTCTAACGGGTCATCGCTCGACGCGTCTATTTTCATTATGGTGAAATCATGCTGGCCGAATTATGCTGATCCGGCAAGAGATTTCATGAGGATGAAATTTTACGATGAAGGAGAGCGAGCCGATCACGGGCCTGCCGGAGGATTCGCTGGATTCGACTGGTGCCGCGCCGCAGCCCCTGCCGCTCGATTCTTCGGTTGGCCTGCGCCTGCGTGCGCTGCGCAAGGCCCGCGACCTGTCTCTGCAGCAGATGTCGGAGCGGCTGGGCGTTTCGATCGGCCACTTGAGCCAGGTCGAGCGCGGTCTGTCGACCGCATCGCTCAAGCTGCTGGCCGGAGCCGCCGACGTGCTGGGGGTCGGCCTTGCCGGACTGTTCCCGGACAGCGCCGCCGCGAGCGAGCCCGAGACCGGCACCGTCGTGGTCCGGCAGGCCCAGCGCGGCCAGCTGGGACTTTGGCAGGCCGGCATCACCAAGGAGCTGCTGACCGCACCGCGCGGCGCCAGCCGGCTCAACCTGTTCATGGTCCGCATCGAACCGGGCGGCACGACCGGCGACGAGGACTATGTCCATGGCGGCGAGGAGGCTGGCTTCGTGCTGGAAGGCACGCTCGAACTGCGTGTCGAGGGACGCACCTGGCAATTGGAATCCGGCGACAGTTTCCGCTTCGCGAGCGACCGGCCCCACCGGTTCGGCAATGCCGGCGGGACCGCGACGTTGGTGCTGTGGGTGAACGTCACGCCCTGACGGGATCGGCGCCCGGGCAGACCGCCGCGCTTACCGGTGGATCCGCCGGTCGATCAGGCCGAGCGCGCCGCTCGCCAGCAAGGCGAAGCCGGTCAGCAGCACGGCCACGGCCATGATGGTCGCGACGTCGCTCAGGTTCATCGCGTTCATGATGACGAAGCCCAGCCCGCGTTGCGAGGCGAACATCTCGCCGATCAGCACGCCGACCAGGCTCAGCGAAAAGCCGAGCCGCAGGCCGGAGAAGATCTCGGGCAGGACCGCCGGCAACAGCAATGTGGTGAGCGATTGCAGTGGCGACAGGCGCATCACCCGTGCCGTCCGCAACAGCACCGGCTTCAGGTTCAACAGCGCGTTCATCGTAACGATCGTCACCGGGATCAGCCCGTGCATCGCGCCGAACGCCACCTTCGCCGGCAGGCCCAGCCCGAAGATCAGCAGGACCAGCGGATAGAGCGTGACCTTGGGCAGCGAATAGGCCGCGACCAGGATCGGTTCGCTGACCGTCGCGGCCAGCCGGTTGATGCCGAGCAGCGCCCCCAGCGCCACGCCGCCGAACACCGAGATCAGCAGCGCGAACAGGAAGGCCCGGCCCGTCTCGGCGATGTCGCTCCAGAACTTTGGGGTGTGCAGCATCTGGCCGAGCTTCGCCAATGTCGCCGCCGGCGAGGTAATGGCGATGTCGCCCGCCACCCAATGCAGCGCCTGCCAGATCACCACGAGCGCCAACATCAGGAGCAGGAAGTCGGCAGGCTTGCGCAGCTTGCCGGTCATCGCCGCGACCGCTCCTGGAACCGGCGGTCGATGCTGTGCAGCACCATGTTGACCGTGGTGACCGCGACCACGACCAGCAGCATCAGGCCGTACATCGCGCGATTGTTGAAGTTGTTGTAGGCGTAGGAGATCGAATAGCCGATGCCGGCGCCGGACAGGATGAATTCGGAGGCGATGACGCCGATGAAGGCATAGGCGACCGACAGCTTGATGCCGGTGAACAGGTGCGGGATCGTCGCCGGCAATTCGATCAGCAGGGCGGTCGAGACCCGGTTCATCCGGTACATCTTTGCCGTCTTGCGCAGGATCGGCGGAATACGGTCGAGGCCGGTGAGCGTGCTCGTCACCATCGACACCACGGCCAGCAGGAACGCGATGGCGATGATCGCCCGGTTGCCGACGCCGAAGAACACGATGAACAGCGGATAGAACATGAAGGTCGGGATCGCGTAGTAGCTGGCCAGCAGCGGCTCCAACGCGCCGCGCAGGCGCGGCAGCGGATGGATGGCGAGTCCGGCGACGAAGCCCACGACGACCGAGAGTACCGCCGCGGCCAGGACGTTGCCGAAGGTCGACAGGATGTCGGTGGTGAGGTCGCCCTCCGCGAGGATCTGCCACAGGCTCTCAACCATCGCCGAGGGCGGGATGATGACCGTCGGTCCGATCAGCCCCGTGCGGCACGCCAGTTCCAGCAGGCCGACCATGATCGCGATCACGGCGAAGCGCAGCGTTCCTACCGAGCTCATGGTCGCCCTCCGTTCATGCGCGGCTTCCCGACGGGTCAATGTGAGGACGACGGGACTTGGTTGCCCATGATCTTCAGCGATTCCTCACGCAACTGCGTCCACAGGCGTGCCGTCATGGCGCCGAATCGCGGATCGGAGACCACCCGGCTGTCGCGCTCGGCCGGCCAGCCGGTTTCGACGATATCGATGAACAGGCCCGGGCGCGCGGACATGACGCCGGTCCGGTCCGACAGCATGATCGCCTCGTCGAGCGCATGGGTGATCAGCAGCACGGTCGCCTTGGTCTCGCGCCACAGCCGCAGCAGCTCGTCGCCCATCAGCAGGCGGGTCTGCTGGTCGAGCGCGCCGAACGGCTCGTCGAGCAGGATCAGTCGCGGCCGCATGACCAGGGTGCGCGCGATCGACACGCGCTGGCGCATGCCGCCCGACAATTGCGCCGGATAGGCCTTGGCGAAATCGCGCAGGCCCATGAAGCCGATCGCATGGGCGACGCGCCGGGCGATCTCGGCAGCATCGACGCCGGCCCGCCGCAGCCCGAAGGCGATATTGTCCTGCACCGTCAACCAGGCGAAGGATGCGTCTTCCTGGAACACCACGCCGATGCCGTCGGGCACGCCCGTTATCGGCCTGCCCTCGAATTCCGCCGTGCCCGCGGTCGGCGGCACCAGACCGGACAGCACGTCGAGCAAGGTCGACTTGCCGCAGCCGGAAGGCCCGACGACCGAGAAGAATTCGCCGCGGCGCAGGTCGAGATCGACCGGTCCCAGGGCATGGAGCCCCGCGGCACCGCCCCGTCCGCCGTAGACGCGGGTGATGCCTCTCAGACGGGCGTGGATTTCCGTCGCCCCTGCCGCCGGCTCCGTCGCGCTCGTGACGGGGGCCGGCTCCATCATTGCTTGCCCTGCAGATCCGCCGGCAGGAACGTCCGGTCGATCAGCGTCGGCCAGTCGACCGTGCCTTTGACCTCGTCGATCAGGCGCAACGCATCGACCATGCGGTCGAGCTCGGTCTGATTGAACTCGCCGTCGCTCCACATCTTCGGACCGATCATGTTGTCGACCGCCTCCTTCGCGACGGCGGCATCGAGCCCGTAGCTCTTCTGCAGGATGACCGCGGCCTCGTCCGGATGCGCGTAGATGAAATCGACGCCGGCGCGGCGGCCGGCGATGATCGCGCGCAGCTTGTCCGGGTTCGCCTTGGCATAAGCGCGGGTCGTGATGCCGACGGACGTGGTCATGGGCGGCAGAATGTCGCGCGCCGCCACCACCGTGCGGTACTGCGCCTTCTTGATGATCGACAGCGGTTCGATCAGCACCGCCGCCGAAACCGCACCCTGCTCCAGCATGGTCAGGCCGGGGCCGTAGCCGCCGGAATAGACGCGCGAGATCTTGGAGGCATCGATGCCCTTCGCCCTGAGGTCGAGGAGATACAGCATCTCCGACACCGACTTGGGCGAGGTCACGGCGATCTTCTTGCCGACCAGATCTTCGAGCGAGTGGATCGGCGAGGCCGGCATGGTGACGATCGAGGATTCGGCGACGCTGCGCGTGCCGACATTGACGATCTCCAGGTCCAGGCCCTCGCGGGCGGCCGCCAGTGCCGCGGCGATCGCCACCTCGCCATAGGGCGTCGGACTGGCCAGGATGTTGCGCACCGTGGTGCCGCCGCCGCCCGAGCCCAGGATGCCGGTGATGGAGATGCCGGCCTTCTGGAACATCTCCTTGTCCATGGCGACGGCGAACGGCAGGCCGTAGAGGCTGTTGCCCCATTGGGTGACGGAGATTTCCTCAGACTTGGCCGGGTCGGAAGCGCAGAGCGTGCCGAAGATCGCCAGCGCGACCAAGCCTCGCCAATATCCACGGATCAATCCAGTCATTGTCGGCAATGCCCCCTCGAAGTGAACCTGACGCCCTGTATTCATTATGTTTTTATCGATCGGAACAAAACACCCCTTGGAGGTGCCCTGTATTGTGAAAGCCGGCGAGATCTATGGTCTCGTTGAGGCGGCTCCCGTCACTTTATTGGTATACAAATAATCTGGACGATCGGGCCGGAAGCGTCAAGCGGGCGCCCAGCCCGGTCATTCGGCGAAGCGGTAGCTGTCGTCGCGGCGCGCCTCGGCCAGCGCCGTCTGGAAATCGGCATCGACGCTCGACCGGATCAGGTAGAGCGGCTCGCCGGTCGAGACCCGGGCACCGACCGGCACCAGCAGGTCGACCCCCGCACCCTTGTCCGCCGGCGCGCCGGCACGGCGTGCGATGCCGCCGATCTTCCAGCCGTCGATCGCGGAGACGATGCCGGACCGGGCGGCGCGGACTTCGCGCACCAGCGGCGCCAGATGCGCCGGCTTCGGATGCCGGCCCTGGGCCGCCACGATCTTGTCGAGCGCCGCGCGGGCGGCTCCCGATTCCAGCAGCGCGCGTGCCCGCCGCGCGCCGCCTTCCAGGCCGACCGCCGGATCCCACGCCAGGATCCGGCCGGCGAAGAACAGCGCCTTGTCGCGCAGGTCGTCCGGTGCTGCCGGGTCGCCGTCGAGCACCTGCAGCGCGTCGCGCACCTCGAGCGCCGGCCCGATGCCGCGGCCGATCGGACCGCTGCCGTCGGTCGCATGGGCTTCCACCACCAGGCCCAGGTGGCGCCCGACGGTCTCGAACAGGTCGATGAGTTCGCGCGCCTCTTCCGCCGTCCGCGTCTTCGCGCGCGGGCCGACCGGCACGTCGATCACGACATGGGTCGCGCCGGCGGCGAGCTTCTTGGACAGGATCGAAGCGACCGACCAGCGCACGGAATCGATGCCGAGCGGCCGGGTGATCGCGTTCATCACGTCGTCGACCGGCGAGTGGTTGATGCGTCCGTTCCAGGCGACGCAGCCGCGTGCCAGATCGACCACGCGGCGCACCTCGGCGACGCTGAGGTCGACGCGCGCCAGCACCTCCATCGCGTCGGCGGTGCCGGCCGCCGACGTGATCGCCCGTGACGAGGTCTTGGGAATGGCGATGCCGTGGGCGGCCACGATCGGCACGACGATCAGCGTGATCCGGCTGCCCGGGATACCGCCCAGCGAATGCTTGTCGGCGACGATCGGCTCGTCCCACACCAGCTTTTCCGCAAAGCGCGCCCGGACCCGCGCCAGCGCCTCGACCTCGCGATCGTCGAGCGACGAGGCTGCCGTGACCAGGAAGGCCGAGATCTCGCGATCGGCGTAGCGGCCCTCGACCACGTCGCGGATCACCATGTCGTATTGCGCCTCGTCGAGCGGCTGGCCCTGGATTTTACGGCGCAGCAGGTCGAGGCTATCCGGCGTCGGCATGCGCTCGACCAGCACCGGTGTACCCTCCGGCACGCCCAGGGCGGCGAAGGCCTGGCCCGACAGGCCGATCTCGCTGGGCTCGACGATGTCGTGCCGGTCGGTCAGGTGGACGCGCGCCCGGATGCTGCGCGCGCCGGCGACGATGTCGATGAAGCTGGGTCCCAGATATTCGCTGGCGACGACGGCGGTGCATTCGCTGTGCAGATAGGCGAAATTCTCGCGCCAGGTGTCGATGGCGACGGCACGGACGACGAGGCGACGGGGCTGGGCCTGCAGGCCGGCCAGGAAGCGTTCGATGCCGATGCGGACGTCGCCGTCGTTGACCACGATGACGGTCTCGATGCCCGCCATCGTATCCGGCACCTCGCGGGCCAAGCGGGCAGCCACATCCGCCTCGCTCTCGCGTCCCCGGCTGGCCAAGCGCTTCGCCCGCTCCTCGATCGGCGCGAACACGCGCAGCACCAGGGTGTGCGGCACCTTTGCGGCCAAGTCCGCGATGACGGTGCGCGAGACGTTGGCGACCACGTTCCGCCCGGCGCGCAATTCGTCGAGCAGGCTGCCCGGCAGGCCGTATTTCAGGCCGTGGGTATCCCAGGAGACGAGGAAGGCGCCCGCCGCGCGCCGCTGCTCGAACGTTTCCACATCGACTGCCTCGTGCGCTTCGCCGCCGGCGCTTTCTGGTCGGGTGATGACGCGGCGGGCGAACAGCCAAGCCGGATCGACGGCGAGCGCCTCGCGCGCGCCGTCGATCAGCGTGTCCTTGCCGGATCCGCTGGGACCGACGACGAGGACGAGCCGGCCCGGAGCCGCCATCGCCGGGCGCCCCCTAGACCGCCTCGTCGAGACCGATGTCGACGGCCGGGGCGGACTGGGTGATCTTGCTCGACGAGATGAAATCGACGCCGGTCTCGGCGATGCCGCGGATCGTCTCGTAGCGCACGCCGCCCGACGCCTCGAGCGGCACGCGGCCGTCGATGAAGGCCACGGCCGAGCGCATGTCGGCCAGGCTCATGTTGTCGAGCATGATCACGTCGGCGCCGGCCTCGAGCGCTTCGCGCACCTGGTCCAGCCGGTCGCACTCGACCTCGACTTTGGCCAGGATCGGCACGGCCGCCTTGGCGCGGGCCACGGCCTGGGAGATGCCGCCGCACACCGCGATGTGGTTGTCCTTGAGCATGACGCCGCTGTCGAGGCCCAGGCGATGGTTGCGGGCGCCGCCGCATAGCACCGCGTGCTTTTCCAGCGCGCGCAGGCCTGGGGTCGTCTTGCGCGTGTCGATCATCTGCGCCTTGGTGCCGGCGATGGCGGCGACGAAGCGCGCCGTTTCGGTGGCGATGCCCGACAGGCGCTGGAGGATGTTGAGCGCCGTGCGCTCCGCCGTCAGCAGGCCGCGCGCCTGGCCCGAGACCCGGGCCAGCACCGTGCCCTTGGCGACGCGGGCGCCGTCCTGGACACGGATGTCGATCGACACGCCCGGCACGTAGCGGCGGAACACGGTCGCCATCACCTCGATCCCGGCGACGACCATATCCTCACGCGCATTGACGTCGAACGTGGTGGAGGCCGCAGCATCGATGATCAGGTTGGCCGTCAGGTCGCCGTTGCCGACATCCTCGATAAGCCATTGATCGACCAGCTTTTCGGTATGCACATGATCATACATCGCGTGGATCTCCCCCGTGGCGCCTTTCGCAAAAGTACCATGGCTTCATTTGCATGCGAACGACATTTCTTTTGTGTGCGAACGATTTTTCAGAGCGGGGCGGTCGACGTTCAATCCTGCCGCAGGCATCTGATTGCATATTCGCGAAGATGTCGCCATCGCGGCGCGTGCGGCATGAAGGACAACCGGGCTGAACCGGTCGAGGCTGCTGACGGCAGAGGGGTGCGCGCCGGGTCGCCCGTGCGCTTCAGCGGTCGCTACTTGATGTTCGCGCCGACGAACGACTGCAGCTCCGGCGTCGTGGGCGTCGACAGGATCGCGCGCGACGGTCCGCTTTCCCAGATCTTGCCCTGGTGCATGAAGACCGTCAGGTCGGCGACCTTGCGCGCGAATTCCATCTCGTGGGTGACCAGGACCATGGTCATGCCGTCCCGTGCCAGCTGCTCCATCACCGCCAGCACCTCGCCGGTCAGTTCCGGATCCAGCGCCGAGGTCACCTCGTCGAACAGCATGAGCCGGGGCTGCATGGCCAGCGACCGGGCGATGGCGACGCGCTGCTGCTGGCCGCCGGACAGGTTGTCGGGATAGGCGTCGAACTTCTCCGCCAGCCCGACCTGGGACAGCACCTTTTCGGCGAGCGCCTTCGCCTCCGCCGTCTTCAGGCCCTTGGTGATGCGCGGCGACAGCATGATGTTCTGCGCCACGGTCAGGTGGGGGAACAGGTTGTAGCTCTGGAACACGATGCCGACGTCCTTGCGCAGGTCGCGCAGGTGCTTGTCGTCGCGATCGACCACGTGCCCGGCCACCTCGATCCGCCCGGACTGGAACGGCTCCAGCCCGTTCATGCAGCGCAGCAGGGTCGACTTGCCCGAGCCGCTGCGTCCGATGAGCGCCACGACCTGGCCGCGCTCGACGGTCAGCGAAACGCCCTTCAAAACCTCGATCGGGCCGAAGCTCTTGTGCACGTTCTCAATGAGGACGACCGACATGAAGAACCCTTTCGAGGTGCCGGCTTAGCCGCGACAGCGGAAAGCAGATCAGGAAATAGACGAGCGCCACGACGCCGAAGATCTCGAACGGCCGGAAGGTGGCGTTATTGACGAGCTGCCCGGCGCGCGAAAGCTCGACGAAGCCCACGACCGAGACGATCGAGGTGTTCTTCACCAGCTGGACCAGGAAGCCCACGGTCGGCGGCAGCGAGACGCGCAGCGCCTGCGGAATGATGATGTAGCGATATTGCTGGCCGCGACTGAGCGCCAGCGAAGCCGAGGCCTCCCATTGCTGGAACGGCACGGCCTCGATCGCGCCGCGCCAGATTTCGGCCAGGTAGGCGCTGACGTAGATCCCGAGCGACAGCGACGCCGCGAGCAGCGGCGGCAGTTCGATGCCGGCGAGTGACAGGCCGAAATAGGACAGGAACAGCACCATCAGCACCGGGATGGACTGGATGACCTGGATGTAGATCGTGAAGATCCAGCGGATCGTCGCGTTCTTGGACAGCCGGAGCAGCGCCACGATGCCGCCCAGGATGCCGCCGCCGATGAAGGCGATGACCGTCAGCAAGAGGGTCCAGCGGACCGCGCCGACGACGAACAGCGCTTCCGGCCAGCCGAAGGTGGTCATCATGCCGTCTCTCCCTTCGTCTGCACCCGGGCGAGCCCGGAGACGCGGGGAAACGCCAGGCGGCCGACGATGCCGAGGATGGCCTTGAGCGCCAGGGCCAGCACCAGGTAGAGCACGGTGGCGACGATGTAGCTCTCGAAGCTGCGGAACGTGCGCTGCTCGACGATCGAGGTGGCGCCCGACAGTTCCTGCGCCGAGATGAACGAGCAGATGCTGGAGGCTAGCATCATCAGCACGAACTGGCTCGACAGCGCCGGCCAGACCTTGGCGACGGCCGGGATCAGCACGACATGCTGCAGCACCTGCCGCCTGGTCAGCGCCAGCGACAGGCCGGCCTCCCGCTGGGACTTGTGGATGGAATCGACACCGGCGCGGATGATTTCGGCAGAATAGGCCGCGAGGTTGAGCGTCATGGCGAGCAGCGCCGCCTCGGCCGCGCTCAGGCGCAGCCCCAGGCCCGACAGCCCGAAGAAGATCAGGAACAGCTGCACCAGGAACGGCGTGTTTCGCATCAGCTCGACATAGGCCTCGACCACCACGCCCACGGCCCGGCCGCACAGCTGGCGCGCAGCGGTCAGCACCACGGCGAGCGCCGAGCCGAGGACGATCGCCCCCAGCGACAGCCAGATGGTCAGCAGCAGCCCTTCGAAGATCAGGTGCCATTCCGCGATGACAGGCTCGAACTGGAACTGGAAGCCCATCGGCCACCTCCCCTGCAGGCGCGCCGCCACCCCGGCGGCGCGCCGATAGCCGCAAGCGCGATCAGAACGTCGGCAGGTTCGGCAACGGAGAGCCGACCCACTTGCGGCTGATCTCGTCCAGTTCGCCGTTGAGCTTCATCAGGTAGATGACGTTGTTCAGATACTGGTGCAGCTCGAACGCGTCCTTCTTCATGGTCATGGAATTCGGCTGCGTCGAGAAGATGAACTTCTGTTCCATGTCCACGTCGCCGCGCGCCTTGATCGCCGCGTTGGACTGCGCGTCCGGGCTGGCCACCGCCTCGACCTGGCCCGAGAACAGTGCCTGCATGGTCGTCGAGTCATCCTCGAAGCGCGAGATCGTCAGGTTCAGCTCCTTCTCGCGCTTGACCAGCTCGCCCTCGACGCTCGAGCCGCGATTGACGCCGACCCGCTTGCCCTTGAGATCGGCCCAGGCCTTGATCGGATCGGACTTCTTCGCCCAGATGCCGACCTGGAAGGCGCTATAGGGAATGCTGAACATGACCGCCTTGGCGCGTTCCGCGGTCGGCGCCAGGGTCGCGACCAGGAAATCGACCTTGCCGGCCTCGAGCGCCGGAATACGCGACGGCGGGGTCAGCGGCACCATCTCCAGCGGCACGCCCATATACTTGGCGACCAGGGTCGCCACATCGGCGTCATAGCCGACCGGCGCGCCCTGGGCATCGATCGAGCCGTAGGGCGGCGCGCCGACCAGCACGCCGATGCGGACCTTGCCGCGCTTGACGATGTCGGTGACGGTCTGGGCCGAGGCACCGGTGGTCGCGAGCGCGAAACCGGCGCAGGCGGTCAGGACCAGTGCCGCCGATCGCAATGCTTTCGTGAGCTTCATCATCGTTCCTCCCCTAAGGCCGGTCTTGCCGGCGTCGTGCGTATCGTGGATGTCGCGTTCGCGCGATCTCTCCGGTCGCGGGCTGTCAGGTCGCGTCGCGCACCACGTTGGTGCAGGCTTCGCCCGCCAGGCGGCGCCGGATGTTGTCGGCGATCGTCCGTTGCCGCCGGGTGATGGTACCCATGGTCCAACCGGACATGTGCGGCGTCATCAGGATGTTCGGCAGTTCGGCGAACGGCAGCTTCGCCGGTTGCGGATGGGGGTCCGACGACGAGGGATAGCGGTACCAGGTATCGATCATCGCGCCGGCGATGCGCCCGGTCCGCAAGGCGTCATACAGCGCCTGCTCATCGATCGTGGCGCCGCGCCCGACGTTGAGGATCACGGCCTCCGGCTTCATCGCCGCGAAGGCCGCGGCGCCGACGATGCCCGTCGTTTCGTCGGTCAGGGGCACGGAGACGACGAACGCGTCGGCCGCCGCCCAGAAGGCCGGCAGCTGGTCCAGCGTATAGGCGCGGTCGACCAGGGCCGATGGTGCCACCGGGCTGCGGTTGGCGACATGCACATTCATCTCGAACGCCTTGGCGCGCGCGGCGATCGCCTTGCCGATATGGCCGAAGCCCAGCAGCCCGATGGTCGAGCCGGCGATCTCGCCATGGACCCGGCTTCGGGCACCGGCCCAATAGGTCCAGTCGCCCTGCCGCAGCCGCCGGTCGGCATCGTCCAGCGGGATCTGCCGGCGCAGCAGCGCCGCCATGACATATTCCGCAATGGCCTGTTCGTGGCCGAAGCAGTTGCACACCACGGCCGCGGCCGGCAGGGCCGCCAGATCGACCGCGTCATAGCCGGCGCCCGGCACATGGAACAGCCGCAGCCGTTCCGGGCGCGGCAGGCCGGCATCGAACTTGGCACCGACGATGGCGTCGGCCGACGCATAGGCCGCCCGATCGGCGACGCTTTCGAGCGCGTCGGGCAGGACGATGATTTCGGCATCCGCGCCGACCAGTTCGGCGAAACCCTCACTGAACGATGCGGCATTGGCGCCGTGGAAAACGATCCGCATAAGGCCCTCTCAGCGCGTCTTGATGGGTTCGATGCTGCAATCCAGCAGCGACGGGTCGATCTCGCGTTCCATGACGTCGAACATGCTGTCGACGAAGGCGACCAGCTCGTCCGACGCGGCGATGGCGCGATCGATATGGCGATTGGCCACCGCCTCGAGCACGGCCAGATGACAGTCGATCGTCGTCTGCAGGCTGAGCGCGCCCTTGATTTGGGCGTAGTGGATCCAGCCGATGCGCCGCGACATGGTGTGGAGCGGCCGCAGCGCATGCTCCAGGAACGGCTCGCCGGCGACCGCGAGGATCAGCCGATCCAGGCGCCGGTCGAACAGGTTGAACTCGTCGATGTCCATGACGTCACGGCGTTCGCGGAGCGTGCGCTGCAGGTGCAGCATCTGGTTGCGGTGGGAAGCGCCCGAGCGTTCGGCGGCGAGCCGGATCACGAATCGCTCCAGATCGGCACGCAGCGCCAGCAGCACCCGCTCGCGCGCCAGGTCGATCGGCGCAACCTGAAGGCCATGGCGAGGGCGGATGAGGATGAGCGTATCGGCTGCGAAGCGTGCCACGGCCTGGTGGACCGGCGTGCGCCCCAGGCCGGTCAGGTCCTGGAGATCCTGCAGGGCGAGCACCTGCCCCGGCTTCAGCGCGCAGGTGACGATCAGGCTTTCGATCCGGTCGTAGGCCAGCTCGAAATGGTTCATCCGGTTCTGCCGGGCCCGGGGTGCCTGATCCGCGGTTCCGACATCCGTCGAGATGCTTTCCAGCCGACGCACCGCTCGCTTGCCTTCGGTCACTACGCACCCTCCCCTTGGCCGACGTCGTGCGCCAGTCTCTGCAGCAACGATAGACATATTGTGAAATATTACAACAGGAGTTATGGATGGGCCCTCGCCCGCCCGCTTCGATCGAGGCTTCAATGATGACGATCACCGCCGTTCCGCTGACCGCCGAGGCGTTCGCGCCGTTCGGCGATGTCGTCACCCATCGCGGCGAGCCGCCGCTGATGCCCTGCGCCGATACGTTCGAGCATACGGCCGCGGCCACGCGCGTGACGATGGCGGTGCTGCGGGTCGAGGCACCGGTTCGAGGCCCGGTCGAGATCACGCGCCTGGAGCGCCATCCCCATTCGGCCCAGACCTTCATCCCGTTGAAGGGCGGCAGATCGCTGATCGTGGTATGCGGGACCGCGGCGGACGGCCGGCCGCTGCTGGCGAGCGCGCGGGCGTTCGTCGCCGGTTCGACGCAGGGCGTCACCTATCGGCGCGACGTCTGGCACCGCAGCGTCACGGCACTCGAGGCGCCCTCGGAATATGTCGTGCTGATGGTCCAGACCGAAGACGGCAGCGACAATCTGTTCGACGACCTGGACCATCCGCTGCTGGTCGAGGTGGATTGAACTGGCTCACCGTCTTTCTGTTCTTTCGGTTCGCCAGCTCTCATGGCCGGGCTTACGGAATAGTATGAACCCGCTGCAATAGACCCCCTAAAATCAGATAATCCACAGTGCCCGCGGGGGTGGCCGCGCGCCGCATCGCACGACCACCCCCGCGCCCCTGTCAGTCGTGTTCGTAGCCGTAGACCTCCGGCAGGATGAAGATCGCGGCCAGCAATCCGATCAACGGGAAGATGGCGACCATCAGCGTTGCCGTCGCCTGGCCCACCGCCGCGAACAGCGTCGGGAACAGGAAGATCGCCAGGAACGAGGGCAGTTTCACGAACATGTAGGCGAAACCGCTCGCGGTGCCGCGATATTCCGGCTTGGCGACGACGGTCGGGATCGTCATGCAGTTGGACGCGTCCCAATAATGGCCCCACAGCATGGTCGCCGCCGCGAACGGCAGGATCATGGTGTGGCCGGTATAGAGCGCGCCAGCCGCGACCAGCAGCGAGACCAGCACGATCGAGAAGCCGGCGATGCTGATGCCGCGCTGGCCGATCTTGGGGGTTAGCAGCGGGCCGACCCAGCCGGCGATGGCGGCGATGCAATAGAGCGCCATGGTGACGAGGTCGATGCCCAGCACGGACGACACACCGACCATCAGGAACAGCACCGGCAGATAGAACGCGAAGGTCGAGAACTCGCTGCCCTGCGCAAAGCAGGCGATCCAGCCGTAGAGCGTGGCGCGCCAGCGGATCGGGTCCTTGCGGATGTCGGCCAGGAACGCGGACGGGCGCGGCTTCGGCACCACGATGTCCTCGTCGGGCAGCATGTCGAGATTGTCGCCGAACATCTGGTTCGAGACCTGCTTGGCCTCGCGGAACCGACCGTGACGGATCAGCCAGACCGCCGTCTCCGGCAGGTCGTGGCGCATCAGCAGGATGACGAGCGCCGGCAGCGCGCCGAGGCCGAGCGTCACGCGCCAGATGATCTCATGGTCCAGGTTGGCGACCAGAAACACCGCGATGACCGCGAGCGTCGCCACTTCGCCGATCGCGAACATGAACTGCCAGCGGTTGCCCATGATCTCGCGCTTGCCCTTGGGCATGGATTCCATGATGTAGGTGTAGCCGTTGGAGATGTCGCTGCCGAGCGGAACGCCCAGGACGAAGCGCACCACCACGAGCCAGCCGACGCTGGTCACGAAGGCCTGCATCAAGGCCAGGATGATGAACAGGATCATCGTCGCCAGGAACATCACGCGCCGGCCGATCTTGTCGGACAGCCAGCCGCCCAAGAGCGCGCCGACCAGGGCACCGCCCTGGGTGCCGGCGGCGGCCAGGCCCAGAAGCCACGGGTCCGGATGATACTGGTCGCGGATGAAGACCAGGACGAACGCGATCGAGTAGAGGTCCCAGGCCTCCACCAGGATCGACGACATCATCAGCCAACCGACGCGGTTGCCCTTGGGATTGTACTTGCTCACGAGATGCCGGACGGCACCGTCCATGGCGGTCTGCTGCGATGCTGCGATCGACACCGACTTCCTCCCCACTCTTGTTGTTGATTTGCCGCCCGGCCGCAATGCGGCCGATCGGAGTATGCTTTTGACCAATCCTCCGACTATATCGTCGGTTTTTGCTGGTTTGCCAAGAGCGTCAACGTACCAGTCCTGCGCGCCGTCCGATCGTCGTCAATATCCGGCGAGGCGCGGCAACGTCGTGGTGATCTGCGGAACGAGCGCGATCAGGATCAGGCACGCGAGCAGAAGGCCCAGGTACTTCATGATCGGCCAGACCGTCTCTTCGAGCTTAACCCCGCCGATCAGGCAAGAGCCATAGAGTCCAAGGCCGAGCGGCGGCGCGAACAGGCCGATGCCCATGCCGATGACCAGCACCACGCCATAGTGCAGCGGGTCGATGCCGAGCTGGCGGGCGACCGGCATCAGCAGCGGGCCGAAGATGATGAGCGCCGCGGCCCCTTCCAATACGGATCCCATGACGATCAGGATCGCGATCGACAGCAGCAGGAACAGCCAGCTGCCGTGCGCAGCCGAGATCGACACGAGCAGCTCCGCGATCGCGTGCGGGATCTGCTGCAGGGTCAGCACATAGGCGAGGCTCTGTGCCGTCGCCACGATGAACAGCACCATGCCCGATCGCACGGCCGCATGACGCAGCACGGTCCCAAGGCCGCGCCAACTGGTCTCGCGGAACGCGAGCGCCCCGATCACGACGGCATAGGCGACGGCGAAGGCGGAGATTTCGGTCGCCGTCGCGAAGCCGGAGCGATAGCCGCCGAAGATCATCGCGATCAGCCCGAATGCCGCGAGGCCGCTCGTCCACATGCCGCGCTTGCCGCCGGTCTCCGCACCCAGGACGACCGGCGTGGTCGTCCGGCTGCCCAGCAGGATCACCAGGCCGATGAGCGCGAGTGCCATCAGCGCCGACGGCAGCAGCCCGGCCATGAACAGCCCGCCGATCGACAGGTTGGTGACGAAGCCCAGGATGATCAGGTTGACGCACGGCGGGATGGTTTCCGCCATCACCGCGGAGGCGGCGAGCAGCGCCACCGCATCGCCGGCCTTCTGGCCGGACTTGCGGGCCGCCGGCACCAGCACCGACCCGACGGCGGCTACGTCGGCCATCTTGGAGCCGGAGATGCCGGAGAACACGACCATGCTCAGCACCATCACCACGTCGAGGCCGCCGCGCAGGCGGCCGACGCCGCGCTGCAGCAGCGCGATCAGGCGCACGGACATGCCGTTCGCTTCCATCAGATAGCCGACCAGGATGAAGAACGGCACGGCGAGCAGCACGAAATTGTCGATGCCACGCGCCATCTGCTGCGCGAAGATCTCGCCGGGCAGCAGGTCGCCCATCCAGATATAGACGAGCGTGGACAAGGCCAGCACGAACGCAATCGGCATGCCGGCAACAAGCGATCCGACGAATGCGAGCCCCATCAGCCACGGCATGCCCGGCAGGGTATCCGGCGCATAGGCACCCCAGCCCCAGAAGACCACCGCGATGACGGCGACCACCGCGATTGCCACCAGCAAACGGCTTCGGTCATGGGCCAGCAGACGGTCGAGCGCGAACACGGCGAAGGCCAGCGCGGCCAGGCACAACGGGCCGAAGAACGCCTCCTGCGGGATGCCGGCACCGACCGTCTGCCCCGCCGTGTCGGCCAGCAATTGCCAGCCGTTCCAGGCAAGCGCACAGGCCACGGCCAGGATGACCACGTCGACCACCGCCTCGACCCGGATGCGGTGGCGCGGGGCGAGGCGGTCGACGAAGAACGTCACCCCGGCATTCTCGCCCCGGGCGAGCGCCGCCGCGGCCCCCAGGAAGCTGACGGCCAGCAGCAGCGTGCGGGCCACGTCGTCGCTCCAGACCACGGAGGCGTCGAACAGATAGCGCGACAGCACCGAACCGATCACGACGAACAGATCGACGACGAGCAGAACCGCCGCGGCGACTTCGACCGCCCAGAGCAGCGCCGCCACGAGACGCGGCCACGCGCCGCGCCGCGACAGCCGGGTCACCGGCTCAAGCCTTCTCGGTCGCGCGGACCGCGTCGATCATCGCCTTCGCCCCGGGGGTGGACTTGGCGAACGTGTCCCACAGCGGCATCACGCGCTCGCGGAAGGCGGCGCGGTCGCATTCGTGCACCTCCACGCCCTTGGCCTTCAGCTCGTTCACGGCGTCGCTCTCGACGCTCGCGGCGCGGGTGAACCAGTCGTCGGTCGCCTCGCGGATCGCCCGCAGCAATCCCTCGCGCTGGTCGGCCGGCAGGCGCTTCAGCGTGCGGTCGCTGACAAAGGCGCCGAACGGCGTGTGGATGTGACGGGTGTAGGTGAAGGTTTTGGCCGTCTCGTAGAACTTGGCCGACAGGATGGTGGGCGCATCATGCTCCATGCCGTCGATCACGCCGGCCTGAAGGCCGGTATAGATCTCGCCGAACGCCATCGGCGTCGCCGCAGCCCCCATCAGGCGCACCGTCTCGGTCACCGTCGGGCTGGGCAGGCAGCGGATCTTGTGTCCCGCCAGGTCGGCCGGTTCCTTGAAGGAAAATTTGGTGATGAAATTGCGGGCACCGATGTTGCGGCCCCAGGCCGGGAAATGGGTCCCCGCCTTGTCGACCAGCAATTGCTGCAGCCCGGCGCCGGCCGGCGTGGCGGTGGCACGCAGCAGGTGGTCGTAGTCCTGGAACAGAAAACCCAGGTCGAACACGCCGAATTCCGGCACCAGGTTGGTCCAGATCGAGGCGCCGACCAGCATGGCATCGACCACGCCGAGCCTGACCTGGTTGGCGACGTCCGCCTCCTGGCCCAGTTGGTTATCCGGAAAGAATTGCGTGGTGACCGCCCCGCCGGTCGCCGCCTGCAGGCGCGGCAGGAACAGGTCGTACCAGATGCGCGCCGTCGAGAATTTCGGATCGTTCGGATAAGAGGTCGAGACCTTCAGCACCGTCGCAGCCTGGGCGCGGCCGATCAGGGTGGGGGCGGCAAGGGCGAAGGTCGAAGCGGCGACGAACGCCCGGCGCGAGAGTGTCCCTGTCATTTTTGTTCTTTCTGGATGAGGGGCGTCAAAGCACGGCGAGCATGCCGCCATCGACATAGATGATCTGGCCGTTGACATAGTCGGAGGCGGCGGAGGCCAGGAAAACCGCGGTGCCGACCAGCTCGCCAGGTTTGCCCCAGCGTTTGGACGGCGTCCGTCCGACGACCCAGGCGTTGAAGGTCGGGTCGTCGACCAGGGCCTGGTTCATGTCGGTCAGCATGTAGCCGGGACCGATCGCATTGGCCTGGATGCCGTGCTGGGCCCACTCGGCGGTCATGGCGCGGGTCAGCATCTTGATGCCGCCCTTCGCCACCGTGTAGGGCGCGACCGTCGCGCGCGCCGCGTCGCTGGTCAGCGAGCCGATGTTGACGATCTTGCCATGGCCGCGCGGGATCATCCGCTTCGCTGCCTCGCGCCCGATGACGAAGGCACTGGTCAGATTGGTCTCGATCACCCGGCGCCAATCGACGGTGTCCAGTTCGATCATCGGGCGGCGGAACTGGATGCCGGCGTTGTTGACCAGGATGTCGACCGCGACGCCTTGCGCATCCAGCGCCTCGAAGGCGGCGGTGATTTCCTCCTCGTTCGTGACGTCGAAGCGGGCCTCGTGCACCGTATGGCCGGCAGCGCGCATCTCGGCTGCCGCGGTGGCCAACCTCGTGCCGTCGGCGCCGTTCAGCACGACGGCGGCACCGGCCACGGCCAAGCCCTCGGCCATGGCGCGCCCCAGGCCGCGCGACGAGCCGGTGACCAGGGCGGTCCGACCGGCGAGATCGAACAATTGCCCCTTCATCACGAGGCCACCGACCGGCGGACGATGAGGTCGGACCGCTCGAACACGGCCGGCAGCAGTTCCGTGCCCAGGCCGGGGCCGTCCATCGGCAGCACGAAGCCGTTCTCGATCACCGGCAGCACCGTGACCAGTTCCTTGTACCAGCCGGTGTAGAAGGCGCGGACGCTCTCCTGGATCAAGGTGTTGGGCTGGCTGAACGAGGCATGGATGCCGGCGATGAAGCCCACCGGGCCAATGCAGTCGTGCGGCGCGAAGGGGCGATGGTAGGTGTCGGCCATGGCGGCGATCTTGCGGCCTTCGGTCAGGCCGCCGGTCCAGCACAGGTCGGCCATCACCACATGCATGGCGTCGCGGTCGAGCATTTCCTTGTAGGGGAAGCGGCTGCCCAGCGTCTCGCTGGCGCAGGTCCACACGCTGGTGGAGCGGGCATATTCGGCGAGCGCCTGGGGCGAATTCATCCGGATCGGGTCTTCGTACCAGGTCGGATCATACTGCTCGAGGATCCGGGCCAGCTTCTTCGCCATCGGCAGGTTCCACAGCGAGTGGAACTCGACCATGATCTCGATCTTGTCGCCGACCGCCTTGCGGATCTTCTCGAACGGCTCCAGCGCCGTCTTCAGCTGGGCGGGCGAGATCGACATGCCGTCGTTTTCCATCGCCGCCGGGTCGAACGGCCAGATCTTCATGGCGGTGATGCCGGATTCCAGCAGGCTCTCGGCCACCGCGTCCGCCCGGGTCATGAAGCCGTTCAGGTCTTCGTAGGGACCGGCGGCCACCGCCTCGGCACGGTTCCAGTTGGACACCGGCTTGATGTTGGTCGAGCGGACGTAGCCATAGCCGGCGCAGGTATTGTAGACGCGCTGCTTCGGCCGGCACAGGCCGCCCAGCATCTGGTGGACCGGCTGGTCGCACACCTTGCCGAACGTATCCCACAGCGCGATGTCGACTGCGGAGGCCGCGCGATATTCCACGCCCGTGCTGGACTGCGCCATCGGCAGGTTCAGCATGTCGCGGTGGATCGCCTCGATATGCAGCGGGTTGCGGCCGAGCAGGCGTCCGGCCAGCGTATCGTGGATATGCGCCTCGACGGCGCCCGCACCATAGAAGGTCTCGCCCAATCCGATCACGCCGCTGTCGGTATGGACGCGGACCCAGATGACGTTCGCGAACTCCTCGGTTCGCAACGTCTCGATCGAGACGATCTTCATTGGCACCTCCCTTTTTTTGCCTTGCCAGCCCAGGCGCTTCTTGAGCGAAACATCCCCGGCAGGCATCACGCTAAACCTTGCTGTGAAATATCACAACATTCTATATGCTCCCGGAGCAAGATCTTCGATGAGCGTCGAGCGCTTCATCGATCCCACGACCGTTCCACGGAGCCATGCCATGAAAGCCGCCGTCATCCACGCGCCCCGCGACCTCAGGATCGAAGAGGTCGAGATCCCTGCCGTCGGTCCGAACGACGTCAAGGTCCGTATCCGTGCCGGCGGCATCTGCGGATCCGATCTGCACTATTACCAGCATGGCGGCTTCGGCACGGTGCGGCTGCAGCAACCGATGATCCTCGGCCACGAGATCGCCGGCGAGGTGATGGAGGTCGGCAGCGCCGTGACCCGCGTCCGCCCCGGCGACCGGGTCGCGGTCAACCCGAGCCAGCCGTGCGGCCATTGCCGCTTCTGCCTGGAGGGCAAGCCGAACCATTGCCTGGAGATGCGCTTCTACGGCAGCGCCATGCGCATGCCCCATGTCCAGGGCGGCTTCCGTGAAGTGCTGGTGTGCGGCGAGGCCCAGGCCCTGCCCGTTCCGACCGGGTTGGCGCTGGAGCTGGCGGCATTCGCCGAACCCTTGTCCGTATGCCTGCATGCGGCGCGTCAGGCCGGACCGCTGCTGGGCAAGCGCGTGCTGGTCACCGGTACCGGCCCGATCGGCGCACTCGCCATCCTGGTCGCCCGCCAGGCCGGCGCGCGCGAGATCGTCGCGACCGACATCACGGACACGCCCCTGGCGCTGGCGCGCAAGATCGGCGCAGATATCGCCCTCAATACCGCGAGCGATACGGATGCCCTCGCCCCCTTCAAGGCGGACAAAGGCTATTTCGATACGGTGTTCGAGGCATCGGGCAGCGCCGCCGCCCTGACCGGCGCGCTGGACGTCACGCGCCCGACCGGCACCATCGTGCAATTGGGCCTTGGCGGCGGCCCGATGACCCTGCCGGTCAACCTGCTGGTCGCCAAGGAAATCAACCTGCGCGGCACGTTCCGCTTCCACGAGGAATTCGCCTGGGCGGTCGATTTCCTGGCGGCCGGGACGATCGACGTGTCGCCCTTGTTGACCGAAGTCGTGCCGCTGGCCGAGGCGGTCCGCGGCTTCGAGCTGGCCGGGGACCGCAGCCGCGCGATGAAGGTGGTACTAGCCCTCTAAGCTGCCTCGGGTCGGACCAGGACGTATTGCGTCCGCTGCCGGTCGGCGAGCAGCGGCAGGGCTTCGCCGACGATCAGCGCCTTGAAATGCGCGGTCAGCTGGTGGGCGGCGAAGGCGGCCTCGTCGGCGAACAGCTCGTAGAACACGAAGCGGTCCGCGTCCTCCTTGCCGCGGGCGATCAGGAACAGCCTGACACCGGCCTCGGCCTGGGCCTGGGGCAGGTAGCGGCCGAGGATTTCGGCTACCCGCTCCGCCTGGCCAGGCGCCGCCTGCCACTGGGCCAGAACGACCAGACCGCCTTGGGCGCATTCGTACATTTCGGATTTTTGCATTTCGGGATCTCCTGATGGACGGGCCGGCACTGTCACCCGTCCGAGGGCCGGCGTCATGCAGGATCGGTTCGTTGCAGGACGAAGCGATCGAGCCCTTTGCGCCGCCGCACGATCGGCGCATGCTCGCTTTCCCGCAGATCGACTTCCGCGATTTTCGACGCCAAGGACATTGCCATGCCGACGAGCCCGCCGCCCCGGACCGCCAGCCGCACGCGCGAAGTGGTCGCGGCCACGATCGGCACCTTCTTCGAATGGTACGACCTGCTGATCTACGGCACCTTCGCCGTCGTGATCTCGCACCAGTTCTTCCCCGCGTCCAATCCGACGGTCGGGCTGTTCCTGACGCTGCTCACCTTCGCGTCCGCCTATCTGGTACGACCGCTGGGCGCGGTCCTGATCGGGCAATATGCCGATCGGTCCGGCCGGAAGAAGGCGCTGGTGCTGTCGGCCGGGCTGATGCTGATCGGCACGCTCATCACCGGCATCCTGCCCAACTACGAGAGCATCGGTGTCGCCGCACCGGCATTGCTGGTCGCCGCCCGACTGCTGCAGGGCTTCTCGGCCGGCGGCGAGTTCGGGTCGGCGAATACCTATCTGGCGGAGCAGAACCCGCGCCGCCGCGCGTTCTTCGCCAGCCTGCAATTCTCCACGACCGGCTTGGCGATCGTCGTCGCCGCGACCTTCGGCTTCGTGCTGAACAGCGTGCTGGCACCGGAGGCGATGAACGCCTGGGGCTGGCGCGTGCCGTTCCTGTTCGGCCTGCTGATCGGCCCGGTGGCGCTCTACATCCGCCAGGGCATCGCGGAATCACCGGATTTCGAAGCGGGACCGGCCACGGCACATCCGCTGCGCGACGCGTTGCGGCACGACAAGCTGCGCATGCTGGTCGGCGCCGGCGTGGTCTGCGCCGGCAATGTCGCCAGCTACGTCAACATCTACATGCCGACCTATGCGATCACGCAGCTGCACCTGCCGCCGACCGCGGCCTTCGCGGGCAGCATCGCCGGCGGGCTGGTCAGCACGATCTTTCCGATGGTCGCGGGCATCCTGGCCGACCGGTTCGGCAATGTCATCGTCATGAGCTGCTCGATCATCGTCGGCATCGTGATCGCCTATCCGCTGTTCCTGCTGCTGCACGCCTATCCAACCGTCGGCACCCTGGCGCTGATCCAGGCGGTGATCGGCCTGGTGTTCTACAGCTTCTACTATGCCCCGGTCGGCACCGTGCTGACCCAGCTGTTCCCGGCGAGCCGGCGGACGATCGGTTCCTCCATCAGCTATGTCGCATCCCAGACTTTCTTCGGCGGCATCACGCCGGTGGTCGTCCTCACGATGATCGACGTCACAGGCAACCCGATGAGCCCCGGCATCTATCTGAGCGTGATGGGCTGCGTGGGATTGTTCTCGCTGCTGGTCAGCCGCCGGATGGGGGTGCGCTGAGATCCGGGCACGGGCCGTACGCATAGCCCCTCCCCCAAACACGCGCTTCCCCGGTTTTCCGGGTTCGTGCCAAGCTTGGGCATAGCCCATGACGAGACCGATGCCCGCGGCAGTCGCTTGCCGGCACCGCCTCGGCCACCGCGCGACGTGATCGACGCGCGCGACCAGCAAGGTATCGAATCCCGTGTCTCAACCTGTGAAATCGTCGCGCGGCTTCGTCGTGGCCGCGGTGATGGCATCGATGTTCATGGTGGCGATCGAGGCGACGATCATCTCGACCGCCATGCCGCAGATCGTGGCAGAGCTGGGCGGCCTCGATCTTTATAGCTGGGTCTTCTCGTCGTTCCTGCTGACCCAGACCGCCATGACGGTGATGTTCGGCAAGCTGTCGGATCTCTATGGCCGCAAGCCGGTCATGCTCATCGGCATCGCCATCTTCGTCGTGGGGTCGATCTTCGCCGGCTTTGCCTGGTCCATGCCCTCGATGATCGTCTTCCGGCTGATCCAGGGCGTCGGCGCCGGCGCGGTGCAGCCGATGGCGCTCACGATCGTTGCCGATCTCTATCCGGCGAACGAGCGCGGCAAGGTCCAGGGCTGGCTCGCCAGCGTCTGGGCCTTCTCGGCGGTGGTCGGGCCGCTCGCCGGCAGCCTGATCATCCGCGACCTCTCGTGGGCCTGGGTATTCTGGATCAATGCGCCGATCGGCCTCGCTGCCGCCGTGGGCTTCACGTTCTTCCTGCGCGAGGACGTCAAGCGGCAGAAGCGCTCGATCGACTATGCCGGCGCCGGGCTGTTCGCGATCGCCATCGCGGCCCTGATGTACGCGTTGACCGAGGCCGGCAGCCTGAACGAGGCCAACACGCTGATCGCCGGCGGGTTGTTCGTCGTCTGCTCCATCCTGTTCGTCGCCCAGGAGCGGCGCGCGCCCGATCCGATGATCTCGTTCGCGCTGTGGCGCCGCCGGCCGATCGCGGCGGCGAACGGCGCCACCCTGCTGGCCGGCATGGCGCTCATGGGCCTGACGACGTTCCTGCCGATGTATGTCCAGGTCGTGCTGCAGCGTTCCGCGATCGTGGCGGGCCTTGCCCTCACCATGATGGTGCTGGGTTGGCCGACCGGTGCCACCATCGCCGCGCGCTCGTTCCAGCGCGTGGGATTGCGCCGCATCATGCTGATCGGCAGCGGACTGATCCCGGTCGGCGCGATCTTCTTCGTGACGCTGGGCCCGGACAGCTCCCCGGTCGCGGCGGCCGCGGGTTCCCTCGTCATGGGCCTGGGCATGGGCCTGCTCAGCGTCAGCTCGCTGGTGCTGATCCAGGAAATCGTCGCCTGGTCCCAGCGCGGCAGCGTGACCGCATCGAACATCTTCGCCCGCAACCTGGGCAGCACCATCGGCGCCACAGTGTTCGGCGCGGTGGTCAATTTCGGCCTCGCCCACGGTACCAATGGCGTCGCGATCACCGGCACCCAGCTGCAGCAATTGCTGCAGGCCCCGGCCGACGCGATCGCCGGCGACCCCGCGGTGCGCCTGGCGTTGCAGCATTCGCTGCACATGATGTTCTGGGCGATGTTGGCGGTCGCCCTCATCATCGCGCTGATGGTATCGCTGGTGCCGTCCATCACGCTCGGCCGTGTCCGGCAGGAAGAGCCGGCCGAGTAGCTATTTCTCCATCGTGACGAAACCGGCGTCGGCCCGGAGTGCCGTCATTCAGACGAGCTGCGGATACCCGAGGTCGATCGCCCGCTGTTCGAGCGCCAGGATGCATTCGTACTCGGCCTCGGGCACGGGGTCGAAGCCGTCGAGCAACAGGATGCCGCGGATCCAGGCATGGGCCGGGTCGCTCGCGATCTCGTCGAGGGCCGCGCGCATGATGTCGACCGTCGCATCGTCCGTGTCGCGCGCGGTGACGAACGGCAGTCCCGGCGTCGCGGCGGTCCAGCCGAGAATGCGGGTTTGTCCGACGCGTTCCGGCTCGATGCGCCCCAGATGGGCCAGCGTGACCGCATCGATCGCCGCCAGATCGGCGCCGCCATCGGCGACCAGCGCCAGGCTGCCGCGATGGGAGCCGGTCCAGGTGACGGTGCGAAAGAACGGCTGCCCCATCGCCAGTTCGGCCACGGCCGCGCGCAGCAGGTTCATCCCGGTGTTGGAATGCGGCTGGTTGGCGGCACAGCGCCGCCCCCGGAAGGTCGCCAGATCGGGGCTGGCGTCGTCGGCCCGGACGACGAGCGCGCTGCCCCACCAGGCGCCGGCGCAGCCGCCGGCCCGATAGCGGGGCGTCGCCACCAGCCGCACCCGGCCGCGCAGCGAGGTCAGCAGCGGATAGCCGCAGCTCTGCGCCAGCACCAGTGCCGGATCCTGCCACAGCTGGTCGACCGTACGGCTGCGATCGAGGCCGACTGGAACATCGTGGCCCGCTGCCGCCAGCCGCGCCGCCACGACCTGCCAGACGGCATCGTTCGCGGCCTGCAGGTCGGCGAAATCATACATCGGGAAGCCTGCCACCGGAGCGGTCATCGGGGCCGATGGACCGGGTCTTGGAGGACGCCGCGTCGGGACAACATGAAAAACGAACGTCCACGGGAAGGAGGCATTCCCATATGGTGGCTATCGACCGGTTTGTCCAACGGGAATGGGAAATCGGTATTTCAACTTCACGGCCGCGCAACTGCCCGACGCGCAAACCGTTCATGATGCGTGAGCTTCAGGAGGACACCGATGGCCAAAGTCGTCTACAAGATCGTCGAACATGACGGGGGCTGGGCCTATCAGGTCGACCACGTCTTTTCCGAAACCTATGTCTCGCACGACGTGGCCCGCCGGGCGGCCGAGCGCGCGGCGGCGGAGCAGCGTCTTTCCGGCGAGGAGGCGGCCATCTCGTTCCAGGATGCCCAGGGCCGCTGGCATGAGGAGCAGGCCGAGGGCGCCGATCGGCCCGATACGACCGTGCAGGGCTAGGAACAGGGTTCTACGGGGCTCATTCGGCGTGCCGCACGACGGCGACGTTGTGGATGTTCGATTCCGGATTGGTCCAGAACGCGTCCGCCTCGAAGCGGCGGAACAGCTCCGGCGGCAGGATCGTCGGCCGCTCGATGAACTCGACCTTGCGGCGCACCGTGTGCAGGCCGGGCGAACCGAGCGGCGCGTCGAACTCGTCGGCGCTGTATTCGACATGGTCGAAATCATGGTCGAACTGGGCCTCGCCGATGAAGTCGTAGACCCGTGCCATCGTCTCGGCCGGCCGGCGGGTGAGCGCTGCATATTCCACCAGGATCAGGCGGTCCGCCTGCTCGCCGAAGAACGCCTCGCGCAGCGCGTCGAGTGCGTATCCCACCATGCCGTCGCTCACCGCCAGCCGATTGACCCGCGTGTAGACGGTGCCGCCGGGATCGAAACCGAAGATCGCAGAGAGGTCGAGGATGTTGCGGCGGACCAGCCGCTCGATGCTGTCCATGATCCACGAGATGTTTCGGACGCAGCAGATGATCTTGGCGTTCGGGAAATGATCCGCCAGCGCCGGCAGCTTGGTGCACCACAGGCGATTGGTGTCGAACACGACCTTTTCCCGGTGTATCCCACCGTAATAATTGGGAAAGACTCCGCTCAGCAGCGCGCGTTTCTGCGCTTCGTCGATGAAGACGGCGGCCTCGTTCTTGCGGCTGACCGCGACCTGCATCGCCATGTAGATGCTGCCCAAGGGGCTGGTCATCATCGCGTGGAAGCGCGGGTTCTGCCGCAAGATCCCGGCCAGCAGCGTCGATCCCGACCGCGGCAGACCCGAGATGAAATGAATGCCGTTTTCCAATCTAGTCTCCCGCCGTCGCGATGCGATCCCCGTGTGGCCGTTCAGCAGCTAGCGTTCGCGCAAGGCATCGTGCGAGTAGCGCTGGAAGGATGAAAGCAGATAGTCCAGGACCCGTCGCTTGCCGGTCTTGATTTCCGCCGTGATCGACATGCCGGGCGCCAGTTCGACCGTATGGCCGTCGATCGTCAGGCTGTTGCGGTCGAGCGTGATGCGGGCGGTATAGACGAGCTGCCCGGACCGCTCGATGCTGGCCGGATCGTCGCCCGTGCTCTGGGATCCCTGGCGGCGCTGGTCGGCGCGCGGCTCCTCGACCGCGTCGCGCGCCAGTTCACGCACATGGCCGGGGATGAGCCCGTAGCGGGTGAAGGGAAACGTGTCGATCTTGATCTCCGCCTCCTGGCCGGTCTGGACGAAGCCGACGTCGCGGTTGGCGACCACGACCTCCGCTTCGATCCCGCCGCTGGACGGCACGATGCGCAGGATCTGCTGGGCCGGCGTCACGACACCGCCCAGAGTATGAACCGTCAGGTCCTGGACGTCGCCGTCGACCGGAGCGGTCAGGCTCTCCAGCGTCTGCTTCCGGTCGGCCTTGGCCAGTTCGGTCGAGGCCTCGGCCACTTCCCGGTTGGCCTTGGCCAGATCGGTCAGCACCGTGCGCCGGAACTGCGCCTCGGTCTGCGCGCGCTCGATCCCCAGTTCCACGAGCGAGGCTTCGGCCTCGTCATGCTTGCGCAGCTGCACGATGCGCTCGTGCTCCATCTCGACCAACTGCTGCTGCTGCTGCAGGTAGTCGAGCTTGTTGCCGTATTCGGCGGTCATGGCATGTTCGCGGATGGTGGCGCGCGCGCGCACCAGCGGCAAGGCGGCGTCGATCTTGGCGATCCCGGCCTCGACCGCTGCCTCTTCGGACCGTTTCTGCGCCGTCTGCGTGTCCAGCCGCGCGACCTTGGCGGCTTCCTCCCGCTGTTCGGCATCGAGCCGGGCGCGCGCCGCGGCCAGCAGGTCCGCAGCGGCGGCGACACGGGCGAAGGGATCACCACCCGTCGGTACCATAAGCTCGTTCAGCCTGGCCTGGTCCAGCTGCGCCTGCAGCAGCATGTCGGCATAGCGCGACCGGTCGGCCGTCGATACCGTCCGATCGAGTTCGACCAGCACGTCGCCCTGTTTCACCTTGTCGCCGTCGGCCACCAGGATCGCCCGCACCACGCCGGTTTCGTAAGGCTGCACCACCTTGGTGCTGGTGAGCGCCATGATCTTGCCCGGGGCCGATGCCACGATGTCGACATGTCCGAAATAGGACCAGACGAGGGCGGAGGCCAGGAACAGCAGGATCAGCAGCGCCGACAGGCGTGCGGTCGGCGACGCCGGCGTCTCGACGATCTCCAGTGCCGCCGGCAGGAACGCGCGCTCGACCGCGTTGCGCGGACCCGCGGCACTGGGCCGGACGAAGAACGGAATGATGCGCGCCATGGCGGCTCAGGCTCCCGTCATGGCGGAAAGGCTGCGCGGCCCCTCCTGCAGGTTCCAGAGATGGGCGTAGCGGCCGCCGGCGCGCAGCAGCGTGTCGTGGGTGCCGTCCTCGACCATCTTGCCCTTCTCGACCACGATGATCCGGTCGGCACCGCGCAGGGTCGACAGGCGATGGGCGATCAGCACCACGGTGCGGTCCTGGCAGATGCGGCGCATGTTCGCCTGGATCGCCGCCTCGCTCTCGTAGTCGAGCGCTGAAGTGGCCTCGTCGAAGATCAGGATGCGCGGGCTGGAGACCAGGGCACGCGCGATCGCGATGCGCTGCCGCTGGCCCCCGGACAGCGAGGCGCCCCGCTCGCCGATGATCGTGTCGTAGCCTTCGGGCAGGCCGGCGATGAACTCGTGCGCACCGGCCAGCTGTGCCGCGTTGATCACTCGCTCCATGCCCATGGCCGGATCGCTCAAGGCGATGTTCTCGCGCACCGACCGGTTGAACAGCACGTTCTCCTGCAGCACCACGCCGATCTGCCGGCGCAGCCAGGACGGATCGGCCAGCGCCAGGTCGATGCCGTCGATCAGCACGCGACCGTTCTCCGGCACATAGAGCCGCTGGATCAGCTTGGCGAGCGTACTCTTGCCGGACCCGGACGATCCGACCACGCCCAGCACCTGGCCGGCCGGGATGGTCAGCGACAGGTCGCCCAGCACCGGCGGCACGTCGATGCGATAGCGGAAGGTGACGGCCTCGAGCTGGATGTTGCCGGTGATGGGCGGCAGGCTGGCCATGCCGCGCTGGCCCGGCTCGGGCTTGGTGTTGAGGATGTCGCCCAGCCGGTCGATGGACAGACGGACCTGCTGGAAATCCTGCCACAGCTGGGCCAGGCGCAGGACCGGCGCGGTCAACTGCGAGGACAGCATGTTGAACGCGACCAGTTCGCCCACGGTCAGCTCGTTCTCGATCACCAGCTTGGCACCCAGGAACAGCACCAGCACGTTCACCACCTTGCTGATGAAGGTGGCGCTCTGGGTGGCCACGATCGCAACGCGCACCACGCGGAACGCGGCGGTGACATAGCCCGCGATCTGTTCCTCCCAGCGCTGCTGCAGCACCGGCTCCAAAGCCATCGACTTCACCGTCTCGACGCCGGCGACCGCCTCGACCAGGAAAGCCTGGTTGTCGGCGCTGCGGCGGAACTTGTCGGCGAGATGGCTGCGGAACAGCGGCGTCACGCTGAGGCTGAGGGCGATGTAGAACGGCAGGGCGCCCGCGACCACGGCCGTCAGCAACGGGCTGTAGATGAACAGCACCGCCAGGAAGACCACGGCGAAGAACAGGTCCAGCACCATCGTGATCGCGGACGAGGTCAGGAAGTTGCGGATGTTCTCCAGCTCACGAACCCGCGCCACCGTGTCGCCGACCCGGCGCGCCTGGAAATAGGCCATCGGCAGCGACAGCAGGTGGCGGAACAGCCGGGCGCCCAGCTCGACGTCGATCCGGTTCGAGGTATGGGTGAACAGGTAGGTCCTGAGTCCGCCGATCACGACGTCGAACAACGACAGCAGGCCGAGCCCGATCGCCAGCACTTCGAGCGTCGACAGGCCGCGATGGACCAGCACCTTGTCGATCACGACCTGAAAGAACAGCGGCGTCAGCAAACCGAATATCTGCAGGAAGAACGATCCGATCAGCACCTCGGTGAGGGGGCCGCGGTATTTCTTGACGGCACCCACGAACCAGCCGATGTCGAAGCGCCGGGCCGAATCGGTCAGCGCCGCGCGCCGGGTCAGCAGGATCAGCCGGCCGCTCCAGCGCTCGACGAACGCCTCCTGGGTCAGCGCCTCGGGGCGTGTCGTCCGGGCGTCCTGCACCAGCAGCTTGCCCTCTCCCACGCGGCCGATGACCAGCCAGGTGCCGTCCTTGAGCGCCGCCAAGGCGGGAAATGCGGTCTTGGCCAGCCGGTCGAAGCTCGAGTTGACCGCCTTGGCCTTCACCGGAAATTGCTTTACGGCCCGCAGCAAGTCGGCCTCGCCGAGGGTGGGCTTACCGCTTTGATGGAGGATCTGGGCGGCATCGGCGGCAATGCCGAGCAGCCCCAGAATGAAGGCGAGCGAGACGGCTCCGCTGTCCGGCTCGGTCGGAACGGCCTGGGGAATTGCGGCTTTCATTGCTCTTTCCGATGTGATCGGCGGCGGTTCGATGCGACGGCCGTAGGGCGCCTCGGCCCCCGGCTATCTGCGGCGCAACCTGAACATCAGCGCGTAGCCGGCCAGCATCGAGCCCAACAGCAGCATGGTCGACGGTTCGGGCACCGTCGTGCTGGCCGCGGTGACCGAGACGTCGTCGAGGAACCAGTTGGAATTATCGTTCTGCTCGGTGAAGGCCAGGACGGTCGAGGTGCCGGTGGCCGTCGCCGTGAAGCTGTACGTGTTGTAGGACGTCGGCAATGTCGCGAACGTGTCGGACAGGAGCAGGCCGCCGAAGTCCGCGGCGAAAGAACTGAGGCCGCCCGTGGGATCGCCGTTCTCCAAGGCGAAGCTGATGGTGTAGGTCGTGCCCGCGACGGTCGTCAGCGTCTGCTGAAGCGTCCCGGTGGTTCCGATGGTACCGAGGAACGCCTCGTTCAAACCGGTGTTCGGGTTCGAATCGTCGACACCGATGCTGGGATTGCTCCCGACGACCGTCCACCCCGACGGCGGCGTCACCGGGCCGCCGCTGGCGTCGTCCGCCTCGAAGCCGCCGTTCGTGACAAGATCCGCATGCGCGAGACTGGGTAGGGCCATCGTAAGAGTAAGGGAGAGGGCGGCAAAAACGATCCGGTTCATCATCTTTTCTCCAAAGGGCCCTTCGCCCATTCATGGACGAAGGGCGGGTCGTTCCTCTTACGCGTGATGCGGCAAGGCGAGTGCTACGGCCGGGGCCGAGACCGGGTGGTAGGTGACGTCGGTTCCGCCGGCGCCGTCAGACCCCGTCTGGAAGCCCGCGGCCGAGAATTGCCCGAACAGGGTCAGGCTGGCCGTATGCGTGCCGTCGGTCACCGTCAGCAGGCCCGTGCCGTTGCCGTTGTCGTGATAAGTCGGCGTGGCGACGGTGCTGGCGTTGACGTCGGTGAAGTCCAGCGTATCGGTCAGGGCGGTGAGGTTCTTGATGGTGTCGCCGTTGAACAACGACGCGCTGTTCTTGAACGTGTCGCCGCCGCCGGACGAGCCGGTGAAGGTGTCGTGACCGCTGCCGCCGGTGATGGTCAGCCCGCTGATCGCGTTGGCCGTGAAGTTATAGGCCGTCGCACCGGCGACGAGTGCCACCGTCCGGATATCGGTGACGCTGCTGCCCATCGTGACCGTGCCGCCGCCGGTCACGTCCAAGGTGCTGTTTCCGGTGCCGCCGTCGATGGTGGCGCCGATCGTCGCGGCATTGACGATGATGGTGTCGTTGCCGCTGCCGCCATGCACCGTCTCCCGCGCATCGCCGACCGTGACGACGTCGGCGCCGGACGCGAGATTGATCACGGCCGCATTGTGTGCGCCGGTGATCGTGATGGTCGGCACCTTCGGGTTGCCGGCATTCACCGCGGCCGCCGTCACATTCACCGTGGCGTCGAGGCCGTCGCGCAGCGTGATCGTCTGCACCTGGCTGGCGAAGGTCTGCGTCGGCCCGATGTAGGAGGTTTGACCTTCCTGGGCCGTGATCGTCTGAATGTTCGTGAGGGTGGTCGGAGTCTGGAGCGCGAAGGTGCCGCCACCGACGAGCGCCAGCGTGTTGGTGCCGCCGCCGCCGTCGATCACATCGTTCGCCGAGAGCGTGCGCGTCACCGCCGTGAAGGTATCGTTGCCGGCGCCGCCGTGGAACGTGTCCTGACCGGTGGTTAGGATGAAGTTGCTGCCGGCCGGGTTGTTGACCGTGACACCGATCATGGTCTGGACGGCATGGCCGCCGAGCGCGTCGCTGGCATTGACGTCGATCGTGTCGCTGCCGGCCGAGCTTCCGAGGTAGCGGAGCGTCGCGAGGTCGGCATTGACCTGGGCCACGGTACCGGTCAGCACCAGATCGTGGGCCGTCCCGCTGATCCCCGTGCCGGTGGCCGACAGGGTACCGGAGGTATCGGTCAAGGTCAGGGTCACCGTGCCGCTCGACGCCGCATCCGCGACGCTGACACCCGAGATTCCGGTGGCAGCGCCTGCAACGACGGTCTGCGCGCCCGGTACTGTCGTCACCGGCGGTCCGTTGGTCGTGACGCCGATCGTCGTCTGGGCGGCATTGCTGCCCAGGCTGTCGGTCGCGTTGACGGTGATCGTATCGCCGCCGGCGGTGCCCGACTGGTCCTTCAAGGTCGCGAGGTCGGCATTCACCTGCGCCACCGTGCCGGTGATCACCAGGTCATGCACGGACCCGCTGACGCCGGTCCCGGTCGCCGACAGGCTGCCGGTCGTGTCGGTCAAAGTGACCGTCACGGTCTGGCCGCCGGTGAGCGCGTCGGCAACGCTGACGCCCGAGATCGCGGTCGCCACACCTTGTTCGATCGTCTGCGCCCCCGGGACCGTCGTGACCGGCGGCTGGTGGGCGTTGTTGACCGTGACGCCGATCGTGGTCTGGACGGCATGACCACCGAGCGTATCGCTGGCATTGACGTCGATCGTGTCGCTGCCGGACGAACTGCCGAGGTAGCTGAGGGTCGCGAGGTCGGCATTGACCTGGGCCACCGTGCCGGTCAACAGCAGGTCGTGGGCCGTCCCGCTGATGCCGGTCCCGGTCGCCGACAGGGTGCCGGAGGTGTCGGTCAGCTCGACTGTCACGTTTCCGCTGCTCGCTGCATCGGAAACGCTGACGCCGGAGATCCCGGTCGTCGTGCCCGTCAGCACCGTCTGCGCCCCCGGTACCGTCGTCACCGGCGGTCCGTTGGTCGTGACGGCGATCGTCGTCTGGGCGGCATGACCGCCGAGCGCATCGGTCGCGTTGACGTCGATCGTGTCGCTGCCCGCACTGCCGGACTGGTACTTCAGGGTGGCGAGATCGGCATTCACCTGAGCCACGGTGCCGGTCAGGACCAGATCGTGGGCCGTGCCGCTGACCCCCGTGCCGGTCGCCGACAGGGTGCCCGTCGTGTCGGTCAGCTCGACCGTTACGTTCCCGCTCGACGCCGCATCCGTAACGCTGACACCGGAGATCGTCCGTGCCAGGCCTTGCTCCACCGTCTGAGCCCCCGGCACCGTCGTCGCCGGTGGACCGTTCGTAGTGACGCCGATCGTGGTCTGGACGGCATGCCCCCCCAGCGCGTCGCTGGCATTGACGTCGATCGTATCGCCGCCGACGCTGCTGGACTGATACTTCAAAGTCGCGAGATCGGCGTTGACCTGGGCTACCGTGCCGGTCAGCACGAGGTCGTGGGCCGTGCCGCTGATGCCGGTTCCCGTCGCCGACAAGGTTCCCGTCGTGTCGGTCAGTTCGACCGTCACATTCCCGCTCGACGCCGTATCCGCCACGCTGACGCCGGAGATCGTCCGTGCCAGGCCTTGCTCCACCGTCTGCGCGCCCGGCACCGTCGTGACCGGCGGGCCGTTCGTGGTGACGCCGATCGTGGTCTGGGTTGCATGACCACCGAGCGCATCGCTGGCATTGACGTCGATCGTGTCGCCGCCGGGCGCGGTGCCCGTGTAGGTCAGGGTCGCGAGGTCGGCATTGACTTGCGCCACCGAGCCCGTGATCACCAGATCGTGGGCCGAACCGCTGACGCCGGTGCCGCTGGCCGACAGATTGCCGGTCGTATCGGTCAGGACCAGGGTCACGGTCCCGCTCGACGCCGCATCGGCAACGCTGACGCCCGTGATCGCGGTCGCAGCGCTTTCCTCGACCAGTTGCGCGCCCGGTACCGTCGTCACCGGCGGTCCATTAGTCGTGACGCCGATCGTCGTCTGGGCGGCATTGCTGCCCAGGCTGTCGGTCGCGTTGACGGTGATCGTATCGCCGCCGGCGGTGCCCGACTGATCCTTCAAGGTCGCGAGGTCGGCATTCACCTGCGCCACCGTGCCGGTGATCACCAGGTCATGGGCCGTGCCGCTGACCCCCGTGCCGGTCGCCGACAGGCTGCCGGTCGTGTCGGTCAAAGTGACCGTTACGGTCTGGCCGCCGGTCAAGGCATCTGCAACGCTGGCGCCCGAGATCGCGGTGGCCACACCTTGTTCGATCGTCTGCGCCCCCGGGACCGTCGTGACCGGCGGCTGGTGGGCGTTGTTGACCGTGACGCCGATCGTGGTCTGGACGGCATGACCGCCGAGCGCGTCGCTGGCATTGACGTCGATCGTGTCGCTGCCGGACGAGCTGCCGAGGTAGCTGAGGGTCGCGAGGTCGGCATTGACCTGGGCCACAGTGCCGGTCAACAGCAAGTCGTGGGCCGTCCCGCTGATGCCGGTCCCGGTCGCCGACAGGGTGCCGGAGGTGTCGGTCAGCTCGACCGTCACGGTGCCGCTGCTCGCCGCGTCCGAG
>NZ_DASZBY010000108.1:0-2202 GCF_035943795.1 Aliidongia sp.
CGGTCATCGAGTATCTGAAAACGCCGCCGCGCCGGGCCGAGCTCGCCGGATTGATCGCTCGCATGGGGATCTCCGTGCGCGATCTGTTGCGCCGGAAGGGCACGCCCTACGACGAGTTGGGCCTGGATGATCCGGCGCTGAGCGACGATCAGTTGCTCGACGCGATGACGGCTCGCCCGATCCTGATCAACCGGCCGATCGTGGCTACGTCCTTGGGTGTGAGGCTCTGCCGCCCCTCGGAAGTCGTGCTCGACATCCTGGGCGCGCGCCAGCGCGGCGCCTTCACCAAGGAGAACGGCGAGGTCGTTATCGACGCGGAAGGCATGCGCGCCGGGAGCGCCCGGTCATGACCGATGCAGCTGTTGGAACATCCTCGGCGGCAGCCCCCTCGATGGGCACCTTCGAGCGGTACCTGACGGTCTGGGTCGCCCTGTGCATCGTCGTCGGCATCGTGCTGGGCCAAGTCATGCCGGGCATCTTCCACACCATCGGCAATGCGACCGTGGCCGAGGTCAATCTGCCGATCGCCGGGCTCGTGTGGCTCATGATTATCCCGATGCTGCTGAAAATCGACCTCAGCGCCCTCGGCCAGGTCGGCGGTCACTGGCGCGGCATCATGGCGACGGTCGGCGTCAACTGGTTGGTGAAGCCGTTTTCGATGGCGCTGCTCGGCTGGCTGTTCATCGGGCATGTCTTTCGCGCCTTCCTACCCGCAGATCAGCTCGATAGCTACATGGCGGGACTGATCCTGCTGGCGGCGGCACCGTGCACGGCAATGGTGTTCGTCTGGTCGAACCTGGTCGATGGCGAACCGCATTTCACGCTCAGCCAGGTGGCGCTCAACGACGTGATCATGATCGTCGCCTTCGCCCCGCTTGTCGGCCTGCTGCTGGGCCTGTCGTCGATTACCGTGCCGTGGAACACGCTGCTCCTGTCGGTCCTGCTGTACATCGTGGTGCCCGTCGTCGCGGCCCAGGTAACCCGGCGGGCGCTGCTCGGTCGCGGCGGCGGGCCCTTGCTCGACCGGACTCTGCGAACCCTGGCGCCGCTCTCGCTTTCGGCGCTGCTGCTGACCCTGGTGCTGCTATTCGGCCTGCAAGGTCAGCAGATCGTGCGGCAGCCGACCGTCATCGCCATGCTGGCCGTGCCGATTCTGGTCCAGGTCTATTTCAACGCCGGGCTCGCCTATTGGCTCAATCGCCGTTTGGGCGTCGAATGGTGCGTTGCCGGCCCGTCGGCGCTGATCGGGGCTTCGAACTTCTTCGAATTGGCCGTCGCCACGGCCATCGCATTGTTCGGCTTCCAGTCGGGCGCCGCACTGGCGACGGTCGTCGGCGTTCTGGTCGAGGTCCCGGTCATGCTGACCGTGGTCAGGTTCGTGCGGGGTAGCCGGGGCTGGTACGAGGCCGGAGCCCGGCGCGCGATCACGGGAACGGGCAGGCTACACCCGGAATCGCGGAATTCTCGACCCATGTCGGCCGTGAGCGTCGCGGCCGAGGGGCAGGGCGTTGTGGGCGGCTCTGCTGCCGCCCGGCTACCCATCACCTGGGACACGACCGGAATCATGACCAAAAGTAAACTACTCCGCATGGACAATGTCGGCATCGTGTTGGAATCCCTCGATGATGGCATCGCTTTTTTCACCGAACTCGGCCTGACGCTCGAGGGGCGAGCCATGGTTGAAGGAGAATGGGCCGGACGCATCACCGGACTGGGCAACCAGCGCGTCGAGATCGCCATGATGGTCACCCCCGACGGCCACAGCCGCCTGGAGCTCTCGCGTTTTCTCAGCCCGCCTGTGGTCGCCGATCACCGGAACGCCCCGGTGAACGCCTGCGGCTACCTGCGTGCCATGTTCACAGTAAGCGAGCTCGACGAAACACTCACCAGACTCCGCAAGCACGGTGCGCAACTCGTCGGCGAAGTGGTCCAGTACGGGAACTCGTATCGGCTCTGCTACATCCGCGGGCCCGAAGGACTTCTCATCGGACTGGCAGAACCACTCGGTGGCAGTCGGTAACGGTTAGACAAGGGTCTTCTTCCATCCATCATTGACGTTGGGCGGGTCGTCAGCGCGGCCCGCCCTCGCCGTCGGATTTCAAGCTGCTCAATCCGAAGCCCTGAAGGCGAAGGGCGCTGCCCTGCGCATCCTCAATCTTGGCATCGATATCGCCACGGCAACGGCCAACTCATGTTGACCTT
>NZ_DASZBY010000109.1:0-1919 GCF_035943795.1 Aliidongia sp.
AGTATCATCCATCGCAATCGGGATGCCGATCCGGCCAAAGGCCTGACCCTGATTGACGCCGTATTGCGCGTTCTCGGCAGCGACCAGCCCTGCCACGTCCACGACGCGCGCGGTGCTCGTGTCATAGCGGCCATAGGCGCCGCCAAGATAAAGCGAGAGGCCGAACAGGTCGCCACCGCCATAAGCGGCCGCGTGATAGCTGTCGACCTGTGCCGTACCCATGGTCGCGGTCTTGAGCGGTGTCTGCTCATAGCCGCCACCTATGCCGATCAGCCAGTTGCCGCCAAGCGCCTGATCGACACCACCGACGACGCCATAGGTCCGGCGGTCAAGCTTGACGGCATTGCCGTCAGCCGACGTGGTACCAGTGCCGTAGAGACCATGCAGCCAGAATGCCGGCGTTCCCGGCGCGCGCGTGGCCATCCGGTCAAACACCGCGTCCCTTATGATGGCGCTGTCGGCCAGAACCTCGCCGGCGACGTCAGCATGGATTTCGCCGGAGACCTGATGCTCCAGCATCGCGGCGTCGGCGAGCGTCGGAACCGTTAGCAACACATTGTAGATCGGATGGACGCCTTTGAGGCCCTCAATCGCCGCGCCGACCGATCGCTCATTCGGCGTCGTCCCGGCACTTTCGAAAGAGATTGGATTGCGGCCGACATTGAGGTCGACAAAGGTCTTCTGGTAGCTCACGCCGAGGTTGAGGAAGGCGAAGCTCGGATAGATCGTGTCGAATGTGCCGCTGACGCCGTCCGCGGCCGAAAGGATCACGAGCTTGCCGGGCTTTGCGATCGCCGCCAGGTCCGCTTGCGCCATCTCGGATTGCACGAACTCGCGCGTGATCAGCAGCCTGGCATGATCGATCGTCGCCTTGCCTGTCGTCACCAGTTTGTCGGAGCGGCCGAACGGCGAGATTTCGACATGATAGGTCGAGCCGGCGTCCATCCGGATGCCGGCATCGTCGGAGTACATCGTGCCGATCGAATGGCCCGGTGCCAGCGTCGAGCCCGCCTTGGCCAGGATGCCGTGACTGGTACCTGAGCCGCCGAGCGTGGCGTCCCTCTCGACGACAGACCGCGATGCTGTCTGAACGCCGTCGACGTTGACGAGTCCCTCCTGGATGTCGGTATCGCCTGCGTAGGTGTTGATGCCGGTCAGCGAAAGTTTGCCAGGACCGGCTTTGGTGAAGCCGCCTTCGCCCGACATGGTGCCAGGGAGCGCGGACACTTTCTTGATCACCAGCATCTGATGACCCGTTCCGAGATGGAAATCATTGGCGAGATCCGTCCGCTCGTCGATCTCCAGCGCGCCATTGTCCAGCGTGATCACGCCGGTGCCGATATTTGCCGCCGACGTGATGACCACCCTTCCCGCGCCGATCGTGATGGCGCCGCTGCTGCCGCTATTGTCGCCGGTAAGGGCGAGTGTGCCCTCGCCTTCCTTTTCGATCGCGCCGCCACCGGTGATCGAACCGGCAAAGGTGCCGTCGATGTTCTGCGCGAAGTACAGCAGGGCATTGTTTGAGATGTAACCGGTGAGCGAGGTCGAGTCTCCCTTGAGCGTGCCACTGTCGATTTCCGTGCCGTCGCTGTAGGTGTTCGGCCCCGTGAGGGTGAAGGTGCCGGACCCTTCCTTGACGAGCTCGCCTGTGCCGGAGATCACGCCCGAGAAGGTCGTATCGGAGTTGTCGGCGCCGGTGAACAGTGCGTCCTTGAGCACGATCCCGCCGCTGCCCGCAACGCTGCCAACACGTTCGGCGTTGTCGACTTCCAGTGTGCCGGGACCGGCGACGATGACCGGCGCGGTGTCGCCCATCGCAAGACCGCCGCGCAGGACAAGCAAGCCCGCGTTGACGTTGACAGGCCCGGCAAAGCTATTGGCGCCGCTCAATGTAAGCGTGCCGGTATTGAGGTCGAGCG
>NZ_DASZBY010000110.1:0-34375 GCF_035943795.1 Aliidongia sp.
ACGCAGCCTTCGGCGAGCAGCTGAAGAAGGGCGCCGAGCAAGCGGTCGCCGACATCAACGCCAAGGGCGGCGTGCTGGGCCAGAAGCTGGTGCTGACGGTCGGCGACGACGCGTGCGATCCGAAGCAGGCGGTTGCCGTCGCCAACCAGATGGCGTCCAAGGGCGTGATCTTCGTGGCCGGCCATTTCTGCTCCGGCTCGTCGATCCCGGCTTCGGCCGTGTACAACGAGGCGGGCATTCTGCAGATCACGCCGGCTTCGACCAACCCGGCGCTGACCGAAGACGCCGCCAAGAAGAAGTGGGACAACGTCTACCGGACCTGCGGTCGCGACGACCAGCAGGGCGTGGTTGCGGGCAAGTATCTGGTCGACCATTACAAGGGCAAGCCGATCGCCATCCTCGACGACAAGTCGGCCTATGGTAAGGGCTTGGCCGACGAGACCACGAAGACGGCCAATGCCGGCGGCCTGAAGGAAGCGATCCACGAGTCGATCACGGCGGGCGACAAGGACTTCACTGCGCTCATCTCCAAGATGAAGCAGGCGAACGTCGAGGCGATCTACTTCGGTGGCTACCAGACCGAGGCGGGCCTGCTGGTCCGTCAGGCACGCGAGCAGGGCCTGAAGGCCACGCTGATCTCGGGCGACGCCCTGCCGACGACCGAGTTCTGGGGCATCACCGGCCCGTCGGGCGAAGGCACCTTGTTCACCTTCGCGCCCGATCCGCAGAAGAAGGCGAGCGCCAAGGCGATCGTCGACGAGTTCAAGAAGACGGGCTACGAGCCGGAAGGCTACACGCTCTACACCTATGCCGCGATCCAGGTGTTCGCGGCGGCGGCCGAGAAGGCGAAGTCGGTCAAGTTGCCGGACCTGGTCAAGGAACTGCACAGCCAGACCTTCGACACGGTGATCGGCCCGATCAAGTATGACGCGAAGGGCGACATCACCCAGGGCGGCTTCGTCGTCTGGCAGTGGCACGACGGCAAGTACGGCGAGCTGAACGGCTAGTTCCGGACCAGGCTTTCCGGCGGTTCGCCGCCGGAAAGCCTTTCGGAGAGCCAGGCGCAAAGAAAAGGCCCGGTGGAGCGATCCGCCGGGCCTGTTTTCTTTGGTGCGCGACGGCTATTTCTTCGCCGGCCGACGCCCGGAGGTCCGACCGGCGCCGCGGCCGAGGCCGATTTCCTTGGCGAAGGCCGATCGCTGGGCCGCGTAGTTCGGTGCCACCATCGGATAATCCGGCGGCAAGCCCCACTTCGAACGATAGTCGTCCGGCGTCATGTTATAAGTCGAGCGCAGATGCCGCTTCAGCATCTTCAATTTCTTGCCGTCTTCAAGACAGATCAGGTAATCCGGTGTAATGGATTTCTTGACCGGCACGGCTGGCTTTGCGGGCTCGGTCTTTAGTTCCGGAGGGGCGCCGTCCAGCCCGCGGAGCGAGTGGTAGACGGCATTGATCACTTCGGGTAGCTGAATCGTCGGCAAACTATTGTTGCTAACGTAAGCGGCAACCACGTCTGCAGTCATCCGCATCAGCCCATCTTCCGTGGCCTTTTCCATCGGCTTCTCCATCTAGCGTAAGCTTCCCAAAAAAATTTCTTATATTAAAGCATAGTTGCAGAGCGATTTCTTGCTGTCAACGGATGCTTCGATGAAGATTAGAGCATCTTGATTTGGCGATGCAATCGAACCGACGAACTGAACGACGAGATTTGCGCCAAGTCCAAATGCCGACATCTGCTATAGATGGTTTTCCAAGATACGATTCACTCGTTTCAAGCGATTGATGGTCGTGCGTAGGTTGTCGAGGGCCGGCCACTGCGCGATGACCGGAAAAATCGACATGTGCTGCAAGCGCATCCCTGCTTCTTGGGGCGCACTACCCTCATTCTTCAACATGTGGTATCCAACCGTCCTGTCAGTCGAGGAGCCGGGGCGGCTGTTCGGCTGACCCGAAACCGCCCCCAAACGCCTCGATCCCGACCGAATGAGGTTCGGGGCGATTTCAAGCGAAGGCTCGATCGATGACCCTGCACAAGCTCGCCGCCGGTGGACACCCGGATGCTTTCTTCACCGCCGGCCTGGCCGAGGCTGATCCGGAATTGTATGGCACTATCGTCGACGAACTGGGCCGTCAGCGGCATGAAATCGAACTGATCGCGTCCGAGAATATCGTCTCGCGCGCGGTGCTTGAGGCCCAGGGCTCGGTCCTAACCAACAAATATGCCGAGGGCTATCCAGGCAAGCGCTACTACGGCGGCTGCGAATATGTCGATGTGGCCGAAGCGCTGGCGATCGATCGGGCCAAGCGCCTGTTCGACTGCAAGTTCGCCAACGTGCAGCCCCATTCGGGCGCGCAGGCGAACCAGGCGGTATTCATGGCGCTGCTGCAGCCGGGCGATACCATTCTCGGCATGTCGTTGGCCGCCGGTGGCCACCTGACCCACGGCGCTCCGGTCAACCAGTCGGGCAAGTGGTTCAAGGCGGTGCCCTATGGCGTCACGCCGGACAGCCATCTCATCGACTATGACGAGGTGCGCCGGCTGGCGCTCGAGCACAAGCCGCGCCTGATCATCGCGGGCGGCTCGGCCTATCCGCGCATCATCGATTTCGCCCGCTTCCGTGCCATCGCCGACGAGGTCGGGGCCTATTTCATGGTCGACATGGCGCATTTCGCAGGATTGGTCGCCGGCGGCGCCCATCCGAGCCCGCTGCCGCACGCCCATGTCGTCACGACGACGACCCACAAGACGCTGCGCGGCCCGCGCGGCGGCATGGTGCTGTCGAACGACGAGGACCTGGGCAAGAAGATCAATTCCGCCGTGTTCCCGGGTCTGCAGGGCGGTCCGCTGATGCATGTCATCGCTGCCAAGGCGGTGGCGTTCGGCGAGGCGCTGCGTCCCGACTTCAAGGCCTATGCCCAGGCGGTCGTGACCAATGCCAAGATCCTGGCCGAAACCCTGGTCGGCCGCGGGCTCGCCATCGTTTCGGGCGGCACGGACACCCATCTGATGCTGGTCGACCTGCGGCCGAAGCGTCTGACCGGCCGCGATGCCGAGAAGAGCCTCGAGCGGGCTTTCATCACCTGCAACAAGAACGGCATCCCGTTCGATCCGGAAAAGCCGATGGTGACCTCGGGTGTGCGCCTCGGCACGCCCGCCGGCACGACGCGCGGGTTCGGCCCGGCAGAGTGGCAGCAGATCGGCGAGCTGATCGGCGACGTGCTCGATGGTCTGGCCGCCAGCAACAGCACCGACAATGAAGTGGCCGAGCGCAAGGCGCGCGAACAGGTCGAGGCTTTGTGCAAACGCTTCCCGATCTATTCCGCGCTCGACTGAACGTCAGGCCGTCCCTCCAGACCAAGGATGGACGGCCTTTTTGCATCGAGGTCCGCCGGTGGCGACGGACCGGAAGGGGTAGGACCGGATGCGCTGTCCATTCTGCGGCTTCGACGATACCCAGGTTAAGGATTCGAGGCCGACCGACGATCGCTCCGCGATCCGTCGCCGACGTTTCTGCACCAATTGCGCCGCGCGCTTCACGACCTTCGAACGCGTGCAGCTGCGCGAACTGACCGTGGTCAAGAAGACCGGTCAGCGCGAGCCGTTCGACCGGGACAAGCTCGCGCGCTCGATCTATATTTCGCTGCGCAAGCGGCCGGTCGAGGGCGAGCGGGTCGAGCGGGTCATCAATTCGATCGTCCGCCAGCTCGAAAGCTCGGGCGAGTCCGACGTGCCGACCGAGACGATCGGCTCGCTGATCATGGAGGCGCTGGCCAATCTCGACCAGGTCGCCTACATCCGCTTCGCCAGCGTCTATCGCGATTTCCGCGAGGCGAAGGATTTCGGCGAGTTCGTCGGCCGCTTCCCGGCGGAAGACCGCGAGTAGGCTTCGGGGATGGATGACGTCGGCCATATGCGGTCCGCCCTGGCGCTTGCCCGGCGCGGGTTGGGCCGCGTCGCGCCCAACCCGGCGGTCGGCTGTGTCCTGGTGCGCGACGGCATCGTGGTCGGGCGTGGCTGGACCCAGCCGGGCGGGCGCCCCCATGCCGAGACCGAGGCGTTGCGCCGGTCCGGTGCGGCCGCCGCGGGCGCCGTCGCCTATGTGACGCTGGAGCCCTGCGCCCATCACGGCTCGACCCCGCCCTGTGCCGACGCGCTGATCGCCGCCGGCGTGTCCCGCGTCGTGGTGGCGATCGAGGATCCGGATCCGCGCGTTGCCGGGCGCGGGCTGGCGCGGCTCCGCGCCGCCGGCATCGGGGTCGAGGTCGGCCTGTGCGCCGACGAGGCGCGCCAGCTCAACGCCGGCTTCCTGAAGCGCATCGAGTTCGGCCGACCGCTGGTCACCTTGAAACTCGCGAGCTCGCTCGACGGCAAGATCGCGACCCATACCGGCGAAAGCCAATGGATCACCGGCGAGGCCGCGCGCAATCTGGGCCACATGCTGCGCCGCCAGCATGACGCCGTCATGGTCGGCAGCGGCACGGTGCTGGCGGACGATCCGGAACTGACCGTGCGCTTGCCCGGCCTGGCCGACCCGCCGCCGCTGCGGATCGTCGTCGACGGCCGCCTGCGCACGCCGCTGACCGCCAAGCTCGTGGCCGCCGCCACCCGCGTGCCGACCCTGATCGTGACGCTCGCCGGTGGCGATCCGCTGCGTGCCGGCGCGTTCCGCGATTGCGGCGTCACCGTGCTGGAGGTCCCGGCGGATGGGGAGGGCAACGTCGATCTCCACAGGGCATTGCAGGCGCTCGCCAGGCACGGCCTGACCCGAATCCTGGTCGAGGGCGGGGCTACCCTCGCGGCCTCGCTGCTGCGCGCCGGGCTGGTCGATCGGCTCGCCTGGTTCCGCTCCGCCGGGCTGATCGGCGGCGACGGCTTGGACGCGGTGAAGCCGTTCGGCGTCGACCGCCTTGCCGAACAGGCATTGGGCACCCGCTTGTCCGTCATGCGCTTGGGCCAAGATCTGCTGGAAACCTTCGCCCTCAACGCCTAGGTTCTGGGCCATCATGTTCACTGGCATCATCACCGACGTCGGCCGTGTCCTGGCGATCCAGCCGGACGGCGACCCGCGCTATCGGATCGAAACGCGCTACGACACCGGGCGCATCGCGCTGGGCGCATCCATTTCCCATTCCGGCGTCTGCCTGACCGTGATCGAGACCGGTCCCGGCTGGTTCGACGTCCAGGTCTCGGCCGAGACGCTGGGTCTGACCACGGTCAAGCATTGGCAGGTCGGCACGCGCATCAACCTCGAAAGCGCGCTCAAGGTCGGCGACGAACTGGGCGGGCACATCGTCTCGGGCCATGTCGACGGCATCGGGCGGATCGTCGAGCGCCGGGCGGAGAACGAGTCCGTGCGCTTCGCCATCGAGGTGCCGCCGGCGCTGGAACGCCTGATCGCGCGCAAGGGTTCGGTCGCGATCGACGGTGTGTCGCTGACGGTGAACGAGGTCGACGGCACCAGGTTCGGCGTCAACGTCATTCCCCATACCCAGCAATGGACCACGTTCGGCGAGGCGTCGGTCGGCCAGGAGGTCAATCTCGAGGTCGACATGCTGGCCCGCTACGTGGCGCGCCTGCTGGGCAAGGATCTGCCATGAGCTTCACCGAGATCGTCTCGCCGATCGCCGACATCATCGAGGATGCGCGCAACGGGCGCATGTTCATCCTGGTCGACGACGAGGATCGCGAGAACGAGGGCGACCTGGTCATTCCGGCCCAGATGGCGACGCCCGAAGTCATCAACTTCATGGCCAGGTACGGTCGCGGCCTGATCTGCCTGGCATTGCCGCGCCAGCGGGTCGAGGACCTGAAGCTGCCGCTGATGCCGCAGCACAACAGCTCGCGCCTGCAGACCGCCTTCACCGTGTCGATCGAGGCCAAGGACGGTGTCACGACCGGCATTTCGGCGTCGGACCGGGCGCGCACGATCGCGGTCGCGATCGACCCGACCAAGAGCCCGTCCGACCTGGTGACGCCGGGCCATGTATTTCCGCTGATGGCGCGCGACGGCGGCGTGCTGGTCCGAACCGGCCATACCGAGGCGGCGGTCGATATCGCGCGGCTCGCCGGCCTGAACGCCTCGGGCGTGATCTGCGAGATCATGAACGACGACGGCACCATGGCGCGCCGGGCCGACCTCATCGCCTTCGCCCAGCAGCATGGCATGAAGATCGGGACGATCGCCGACCTGATCGCCTATCGCCGCCGCCACGAGCGCACGATCGAGCGCTCGCTCGAGAGCGTCATCGACAGCCAGTCCGGCGGCCATTTCAAGGCGCTCGTCTACGTCAATCAATTGAACTATTCGGAGCATCTGGCCCTGGTGAAGGGCGACGTCGCCTCGGGTGAGCCGGTGCTGGTGCGCATGCATGCGCTCAACATTCTCGACGATGTGCTCGGCTGCGGCCTGTCCGGCCGTGGCGGAGAGCTCGCAGGTGCCATGCGGATGATCGACGAGGCCGGCCGCGGTGTCATCGTGCTGATCCGCGAGCCGAGCCCGACGGCGCTGTCCGATCAGGTCAAGGCGCGGCTCGGTCGCGGCGAACCGTCGTCGGAACTGCGCGACTATGGCATCGGCGCCCAGATCCTGCTCGATCTCGGCGTCTCCCGGATGGTGCTGCTGACCAATACCAAGAAGACCGTGGTGGGATTGGAGGGCTACGGCCTGACCATCGCCGACCAGAAACCGATTCCGTTGCCGAAAGTAAACTCATGAGCCAGCCCCATATCCTGATCGTCGAGGCGCCCTATTATGCCGAGCTCGCCGCCGAGCTGCGCGCTGGCGTGGTCGAGGCGCTGGACGCCGCGGGTGCCACTTACGAGACCCTCGCCGTCCCCGGCGCCTTCGAGGTCCCGGCGGCCATCGCCCATGCCGCCGGCCTGTTCCGCGACGATGATGTCGACTGCCCGTATGACGGATTCTGCGCGCTGGGATTCGTGATCCGCGGCGAGACGACCCATTTCGACCTGGTCAGCGAGGCCGCGACCAAGGCGCTGCAGGATCTGGCGGTGCGCGACGGGCTCGCCATCGGGTATGGCATCTTCACCGCCGAGAACGACGACCAGGCCTGGGCGCGGGCGCGCCGGACCGACAAGAACAAGGGGCGCGAGGTCGCCGAAGCCTGCCTGGCCATGGTCGGGGTCAAGGCCCGCTTCCAGGCGACCGCATGATGGAAGAGGCGAAAAAGCCGCGCCCGGCCAAGTCCGGGAACAAGCGCAGCGCCTCGCGGCTCGGCGCCGTGCAGGCGCTCTACCAGGTCGAGATGACCGGCGTGACGCCCAATGTCGTCGTGGTCGAATACGTCAAGCATCGCCTGGGCCAGGAAATCGACGGGGACACGTTCCTGCCGGCCGATGCCACCCTGTTCGAGGAACTGGTCCAGGGCACGGTCGAGCGCCAGGCCGAGCTCGACGGCCTGGTCGGTCCGGCGCTGGCCGCCGACTGGCCGCTCGAGCGGCTGGAGATGATCCTGCGCGCGATCCTGCGCGTCGCGACCTTCGAACTGGCCCACCGCATCGACGTGCCGGTCAAGGTGGTCATCACCGAATATGTCGACATCGCCCACGCCTTTTTCGCCGGCAAGGAACCAGGCCTGATCAATGGCGTGCTCGACAAGCTGGGCCGACAATTGCGCCCGACCGAGTGGAACTGAACCGCCGATCATGACCGATCCGGCCGCCAAGCCCGCGTCGCTGGGCGAGTTCGGCCGGATCGCCCGGTTCTTCGCGCCCCTGGCTGCCGGTGCCCCCGGCGCCCTGGGCCTGACCGACGACGCGGCGCTGGTCGATTGTCCCGCCGGCGAGCGGCTGGTCGTGACCGTGGACGCGATGGTCGAGGGCGTGCATTTCCTGGTCGGCGATCCGCCGGACCTGGTGGCGCGCAAGCTGGTCCGGGTCAATCTGTCCGACCTCGCCGCCATGGCGGCCCGGCCGGTGGGTTATTTCCTGACGACGGCCTTGCCCAAAAGCCGGGGCGACGATTGGCTCGCGGGGTTCGCCGCGGGGCTGGCGCAGGACCAGGCGGAGTTCGGCATCACGCTTTTGGGCGGCGACTCGGTCTCGACCCCGGGGCCGGTCAGCCTGACCCTGACCGCGCTCGGCCGTGTCGCAGTCGGTGCCGAAGTCCGGCGCGGTGGCGCCCGTCCGGGCGACCTCGTGTTCGTGTCCGGCACGATCGGCGACGGCGCGCTCGGGCTCGACGCCGCGCAGGGCAAGCTCGACGGGGTGCTGGACCCGGCGGATGTGGCGTTCCTCGCCGACCGCTACCGCCTGCCGCGGCCCCGCGCCGACCTGGGACCACGGCTCTCGGGGCTGGCCTGCGCGATGATGGACGTGTCGGATGGGCTCGTGGGCGATCTCGGCCATATCTGCGACGTCTCCGGTGTTGCCGGTGTGATCGAGGCGGCCAAGGTGCCGCTGTCGGCCGCTGCCGCACGGCTGCCCGATCGCCTGGAGACGGTGCTGACCGGCGGCGACGATTACGAACTGCTGTTCACCGCCCCGCCGGAGCGACAGGGCGCCATCATGGCCGCGGCCGCTGCGGCGAGTGTGCCGGTCACCGTGATCGGCCGGATCGAGGCCGGGCAGGGCGTGCGGGTGCTAGACGGCGCAGGCCGAGAGGTCACGCTCAACGGTGTCGGCTGGCGGCACTTTTGAATGGGTGTGAAGCTCGGCGGCCGTCCTCGCAAGGGCGCGCCCGCCTAACCCTCTTCACTCTCCGCGAAGAAATAGCTGCCCAGCAGCTTCTTCATCTCGCCCACGACCCGGTCGCGTTCCTCGACGGTCGGCTGGTCGAGCGCGTAGGCCAGCAGGCGGTCGCCGGCTTCGGTCACGATGCGCAGGCGCAGGTCCAGCTCCGGCGTCGACTCGATGCCGAGCCCGTCGACCATGAAGCCCTTCACCATGCCGGCAAGGCCGCCTTCGGGCGCGGAATGACCTTCGCGGGCGGCGGAGCTCACGTAGCGGCCGCCATAGGCGATCGTCTTGAAGTCAGGCCGTTCGTCGAGGAAGGTCACGAAGGCATCGATGACCGCGCCGAGCAGGCCGGGGCCGTCTTCCGGCGGGCTGAACATCAGGCCCTGGATCAACAGGCCCTGGAAATCCTCGAGGTGCCGAGCGGCGATGGCATCGACGATGGCCTGCTTGTCCGGAAAGAAGCGATAGAGCGCGCCGACCGAGACCTCGGCCTCGCCGGCGATCATGCCGGTCGTCACGTCCTCGAGCGGCACGCCGCGGCCGAGCAGGCGCGAGGCGGCGGCGAAGATCCGCTGTACCGTCTCCTGGCTGCGCTCCTGCGAGGGGCTGCGGCGCGCGCCGACCATGCGCACGTCACCGGCCTCTCCCGCGGTACCTTGATCTGCTTTCGCCCTGGCCATGCGCTTCCTATATCGTTGCAGCGCGCCCGCCGCAATTGACAGAAGCCATATCGCTGTGCAAAAACGCGAATACGACATCGCGTTCGTGATGCCGTCCAGCCCCGGGATGATCTTATATCATCGGGGCCCGAAACGAGGAGGTCCCCGGTGGGCATATCGCTCTTGCAGACCGTGAAGGTTGGCAGCTACGTCGTGAAGCAGCATCTGATGCGCAACAAGCGGTATCCGCTCGTGCTCATGCTAGAGCCGCTGTTTCGCTGCAACCTCGCCTGCAACGGCTGCGGCAAGATCGATTATCCCGATCCGATCCTGAACCAGCGCCTGTCGGTCGAGGAGTGTCTGGGTGCCGCCGACGAGTGCGGCGCGCCGGTCGTGTCCATTGCCGGCGGCGAGCCGCTGCTGCATCGCGACATGCCGAAGATCGTCGAGGGCCTGATCGCCCGCAAGAAGTTCATCTACCTCTGCACGAACGCGCTGCTGCTCGAGAAGAAGCTCGACCAGTACACGCCCAGCCCCTACCTGACGCTGTCGGTCCATCTCGACGGCGGCCTGGAAGAGCATGACCACGCGGTCAGCCAGGAAGGCGTCTACGTCAAGGCCGTGGCGGCGATCAAAGCCGCGAAGGCCAAGGGCTTCCGCGTCACGATCAACACCACCCTGTTCGACGGCGCCGATCCGGAAAAGGTCGCGGCCTTCTTCGACGACGTCGAGGCGATGAAGATCGACGGCATCATGGTCTCGCCGGGCTATGCCTACGAGCGGGCGCCGGACAAGGACCATTTCCTCAACCGCACCAAGACGAAGCAGCTGTTCCGCGACATCCTGAAGCGTGGCGAAGGCGGCAAGAAATGGGGCTTCAATCTGTCGCCCCTGTTCCTGGATTTCCTGGCCGGCAACCAGACCTATCATTGCACGCCCTGGGGCAATCCGGCGCGCACCGTGTTCGGCTGGCAGCGCCCGTGCTACCTGCTGGGCGAGGGCTATACCAAGACCTACAAGGAATTGATGGAGACGACCGACTGGGACGCCTACGGCACCGGCAACTATGAAAAATGCGCCGACTGCATGGTCCATTCGGGCTACGAGGCGACCTCGGTCACCGACACGATCAAGCACCCGCTGAAGGCCGCGCTTGTGGCGATTCGGGGCGTCAAGACCGACGGCGCGATGGCGCCGGACATCTCGCTGGCCAACCAGCGCCCGGCCGAATTCGTCTTCTCGCGCCATGTCGAAGAGAAGATGGCCGAGATGTCCCATAAGCCCAAGGGCGCGCTCGAAGTCGCACACGACGCGGCGGAGTGAGGGTCCGGGCCGCGCGATTCCGTTCGCGCGGCCCGACATTCTCTATGGAAATTGAACCGATGGTTGTGAGAAGATGACGGTAGTGTCATCCGCTCAGGCTCTCTTTCATGCCGCTTTACCTTGTCGTCATCGTCCTGCAGGTCGTTTGCGTCATCCATGTCGTCAAGACCGGTCGCAACCAGATCTGGATCTATGTCCTGGTCCTGCTGTCGTTGGCCGGCATCGCTGCCTATCTCATCGCCGAACTGCTGCCCGACCTGCTGGGCGGGCGTGGAGCCCGTCGCCTGGCCGCCGGCACGGCGAAGCGCCTCGACCCCGGCCGCGGCGCGCGCCGCCGCGCCGCAGACCTCGACATGGCCGAGACGGCGGAGAACAAGCGTCTGCTGGCAGAGGAATATCTCGGTCTCGGCCGGATCGAGGAAGCGGTCGGCCTCTATGAGAGCGCGCTGACCGGTCCCCATGCCGACGATCCGACCCTGTGGCTGGGCCTCGCCAGGGCGCAGCATCAGTGTGGCGATGCCGAGGCGGCGCTGCATGCGCTCGATCGGCTGAGGAACGCGGACGCCGATTTCCAGTCGGCGGAAGGCCATCTGATCTACGCCTGCAGCCTGGAAGCGCTCGGGCGCGACGGCGAGGCCCTGGTCGAGTACGAAGCGATTTCGGCCTATTTCCTGGGCGAGGAGGCCCGCTGCCGCCATGCCTTGCTGCTGCTCAAGTGCGGGCGGATCGAGCATGCGCGCAGCATCCTCGACGAGATCGTCAAGCGGGCGGCGCGCGGCACCCGGCGCTACCGCCGCGAGCAGGCGGAATGGATCGAGATCGCGCGACAGACCATCGCGCGCCAGGCAGTGCCGGCCTGACCCGCGACGGCCGGTCGCAACCGCCGAGCGCCCGTTCTAAACCATCTGGTCAGCATTCCCGGGGTATCGAGACGGGCTAGCCCGTTCCCTGCTGGAAAGTTCATGCCGATGGGCCGCTTCCTTCGCTGCTTGCTCCTGATCCTGGTCGTCGTTTGCGAGATTTCGGGCGCCCCCGCCCATGCCGCCGAGGGCGGTGGCGCGTCCAGCTCCGACACGCCGGTGTTCGTCAAGATGCCGGGCATCGCCTTCTCGGTCATCGGCAGCAACAACAAGATCCAGAAGGAAATTCAGCTGCTGATCAGTCTGGAGCTCGAGAAAGGCAAGGTCGAGGCGGCACTCGATCCGTTCAAGCGGCGACTGCAGGATGCCTATCTGGTGTCGCTCGCCGACATGTGGGAATCACGGCCAGCCGACGCGCCGCCGGTCTCGGGCGACGAGATCAAGGACAAGCTGCTGCAGATCACCACCGACACTGCCGGTCCCGGCATCGTCAAGAGCGTGCTGATCCTCGGGATCGGCGAGCGCTCGCACGCGCGTTGACGGCCGCCCCCGAACGCCTGCTCTATGGCGCCCGGAAGCGGGGCAGGGCACGCCATGCGGCAGCAGGACGTTATCATCATCGGCGGCGGTCATAACGGCCTGGTCGCCGCGGCCTATCTGGCGGCCGGTGGGCTTTCGGTAAAGGTCCTGGAGCGCCAGCCGGTCGTCGGCGGTGCCGCCGTCACCGAGGAATTCCATCCGGGTTTCCGCAATTCGGTGGCGTCCTACACGGTCAGCCTGCTTTCGCCCAAGATCATCGCCGATCTGGAACTGTCGGCCCACGGCCTCAGGATCGTCGACCGCAAGGTGCAGAACCTGCTGCCGCTGCCCGATGGACGCGTGCTCCGCATGCATCTGGATGCGGCGGCGACTCGGGCGGAGGTCGCCCGGTTCTCCACCGCCGATGCCGCCCGGCTCGGCGCGTTCGGCCGGCGGCTGGACCGGATCGCCGAAATTGTCCGTCGCCTGTGGCTGAAGACGCCGGCCAATCCTGGCCGCGGTCTCGGCGGCTGGCTGCCGGCGCTCGAGGCGGCTGGCCTGGCTCATGGCCTCGATCGCGAGTCGCAGCGCGATCTGCTCGAACTGGTCGGCTCCAGCGCCGGCGACGTGCTCGACCGCTGGTTCGAGAGCGAGCCGATCAAGGCCGTGCTGGGTTTCGACAGCATCGTCGGCAATTACGGCAGCCCCTATTCGCCGGGCTCCGCCTACGTGCTGCTGCACCACGTGGTCGGCGAGGTCAACGGCCGGCGCGGCGGCTGGGGGCACGCGCTGGGCGGCATGGGCGCGATCACGCAAGCCATGGCCCGCGCTGTCGCGGCGCGCGGCGGCGAGATCGAGACCGGTGCCGCGGTCGCGGAGGTGCTGACCGAGCGCGGACGGGCCGCCGGCGTCGTGCTGGCCGATGGGCGGGTGCTGCGTGCCCGGGCGGTGGTGTCCAACCTCAATCCCAAGCTGCTGTTCCGCGATCTGATCGATCAGGCCGTGGTGCCGGCCGACTTCGCCGCGCGCATGCAGGCCTGGCGCTGCCGCTCCGGCACGTTCCGGATGAACGTGGCGTTGGATCGCCTGCCGGAATTTACCGCAGCGCCCAACCGCGACGGTATGGACCACCTGACAGCCGGCATCATCCTGGCGCCCTCGCTCGGCTACATGGATCGCGCCTATGCCGATGCGCGAGCATTTGGCTGGTCGCGCGAGCCGATCGTCGAGATGCTGATCCCCAGCACCCTGGACGACAGCCTGGCGCCCCCGGGCCGTCACGTCGCCAGCCTGTTCTGCCAGCATGTGGCGCCGGAATTGCCGGATGGCCGCTCCTGGGACGACGCGCGCGAGACGGTCGCCGACCTGATGCTGGATACGGTCGAACGCTATGCGCCCGGCTTCAGGGTTTCGGTGCTGGGCCGGCAGATTCTGAGCCCGCTCGATCTCGAACGACGGTTCGGCCTGCTGGGCGGCGACATCTTCCACGGCCAGCTGGTGCTCGACCAGCTGTGGGCGGCTCGACCAACCCTGGGGTTCGGAGACTACCGCACACCTGTCCCGGGCCTCTACCAGTGCGGGTCCGGCACCCATCCGGGCGGGGGCGTCAGCGGCGCGCCAGGGCACAATGCCGCGCGCGAAATTCTGAGGGATTTCCGCCGCGGCCGCCTCGGTCGCCCATAGGACGCGCCCGCGGCCATCAGCGTCCGCAGGGCGTGTCACACGAACGCGGCAAGCTCGCATCTGCGAAGAGCGCGAGATCGTTTTTGTGCAACTGCGAAATAAATTTGATCGAATACCGGCGTGATTGTTTGAACGGCGCAGTAAAGGCGCCGCCGAATCCGTACGGTCATTGTGCCGCCTTTCCCGTTCTGATATTGCAAAACTGTTTGGTCTGCTTGCCTGTATGCACCACGGCCGCTTCGTTCTGCCGGCCGTCGCCCTCCAAAACAACGAATAAGAGGCTTCGCGGCATGGTCATGACGAATTGGATCATTATCGTTTGCGGTGCAATCGCCTTGCTGTACGGCCTGATCGCCGGGCGGCAGGTGCTGGCGACCGATGCGGGGAACGCCCGCATGCAGGAGATCGCCGCCGCCATCCAGGAAGGTGCGCGCGCCTACCTCAACCGCCAATACCGCACGATCGCCATCGTCGGCGTCGTCATCTGCATCATCCTGGGCCTGACCCTCGGTCTCAAAGTCGCGATCGGCTTCATCATCGGCGCGGCGCTGTCGGGCCTCGCCGGTTACATCGGCATGAACGTCTCGGTCCGCGCCAACGTGCGCACGGCGCAGGCCTCGCGCGGCGGCCTTGCCGCCGGCCTCGCGGTCGCCTTCAAGGCGGGCGCCATCACCGGCATGCTGGTGGTCGGCTTGGGCCTGCTCGGCGTCGCGATCTATTACTTCGTGCTGCGCAGCATCGTGCCGGACACCGACCTGCGCTCGGTGCTGGAGGCGCTGCTGGGCCTGTCGTTCGGTGCGTCACTCATCTCGATCTTCGCGCGGCTGGGCGGCGGCATCTTCACCAAGGGCGCCGACGTCGGCGCCGATCTGGTCGGCAAGGTCGAGGCCGGCATTCCCGAGGATGATCCGCGCAACCCGGCGGTCATCGCCGACAACGTCGGCGACAATGTCGGCGACTGCGCCGGCATGGCGGCGGATCTGTTCGAAACCTATGTCGTGACCGTGGTCGCGACCATGCTGCTGGGCTTCATCTTCTTCACCGGGGCGGCACGCGACACGGTCATGCTGCTGCCGCTGCTGGTCGGCGCAGTCTGCATCGTGGCCTCCGTCGTCGGCACCTATTTCGTGCGGCTCGGCAGCAGTCAGAACATCATGGCCGCGCTCTACAAGGGCCTGGTCGCGACCGGCGTGCTGTCGGCGGCGCTCATCGCCTATGTGATCAGCGACCAGGTGGGCTTCGGCAATTCGCTGACCACCGCGGCCGGACTGGTGATCACCGGCAAGGACCTGTTCGTCTGCTCGATCGTGGGCCTGGCCGTCACCGGCCTCATCGTCGTCATCACCGAATATTACACGGCGACGAACTATCGGCCGGTCCGCTCCATCGCGAAATCCTCGACCACAGGCCATGGCACCAACGTCATCCAGGGCCTGGCGATCTCGATGGAATCGACGGCGCTGCCGGTGCTGGTCATCTCGGCCGGCATCATCGTCTCCTACGTGACCGCCGGTCTCTACGGCATCGCGTTCGCCGCGACCACCATGCTGGCGCTGGCCGGTATGATCGTGGCGCTCGATGCCTACGGCCCGGTGACGGACAATGCCGGCGGCATCGCCGAAATGTCGGACCTGCCCAAGGACGTGCGCAAGACGACCGACGCGCTCGACGCCGTCGGCAACACGACCAAGGCGGTGACCAAGGGTTATGCCATCGGTTCGGCCGGCCTCGCCTCGCTCGTGCTGTTCGCGGCCTATACCGAGGACCTCAAGACCTACTTCCCGGAACTCGCGGTCAGCTTCGCCCTGCAGAATCCCTATGTCGTGATCGGCCTGTTCATCGGTGGCCTGCTGCCCTACCTGTTCGGCAGCATGGGCATGACCGCCGTCGGGCGCGCGGCCGGCTCGGTCGTGGTCGAGGTGCGCCGGCAGTTCAAGGAGATCCCCGGCATCATGGAAGGCACCGCCAAGCCTGACTATGGCAAGGCGGTCGATCTGCTGACCAAGGCGGCGATTGGCGAGATGCTGGTGCCCTCGCTGCTGCCGGTGCTGGCGCCGGTCGTGCTCTATTTCGTGATCGACGCGGTCGCGGGCCAGAGCGAGGCCTTCAGCGCCTTGGGTGCCATGCTGCTGGGCACCATCGTCACCGGCCTGTTCGTCGCCATCTCGATGACCTCGGGCGGCGGCGCCTGGGACAATGCCAAAAAGTACATCGAGGAAGGCCACCACGGCGGCAAGGGTTCCGAAGCCCACAAGGCCGCGGTGACCGGCGACACGGTCGGCGATCCCTACAAGGACACCGCCGGTCCGGCCGTCAACCCGATGATCAAGATCATCAACATCGTGGCGCTGCTGCTGCTGGCGATCCTGGCCGCTCACCACCACTGACGAGCCCATCGAACGAGGCGGCCCCTGGAGGCGACTCCGGGGGCCGTTTCGTTGCTGACCTCGATTAATGTTTGCGGAGATATAGCACGTGATCAGTGCTGAGGAAGTTCGAGCTCTCGTCCGGCAAGAACTTTTGCTGCTCGAACCATCCCTTCGAGCATGCGTGGAGGTTCTGCTCGTCGATCCCCATCCTGTTGACAGACAATGGGACTATGGAGATGCGTCTTACCCGTGCTGGACTATATTGGAGCACCAAACGTCGGGTACGGGCATCGGATATTGCGAAATGGGCTTCGGTCCTAAATGCCCATGGGGGCTTATTTGGTTGGAAGATAAAGTTGGAAATGAGGGGAGGTCGAGCATTGGCCCGGATTCATCCTGGTTCCCATCTCTTGGAAAGGCCTTCCTCGACTCGTTTGCGGCTTAGGTCACGCTTTCAATAGACCTGCGTCTTGGTTCAAAGCGGCTACGACTATGGCCACGATCTTCGTTTTCAGCGACCGCCGCCGATTTCCAGGATCGTTCCGGTGGTATAGGACGCGGCCGGCGACAGCAGCCACAGCACGCCCTCGGCAACCTCCTCCGGGGTGCCTGCGCGCTGCATCGGGATGCCGGGCGCCATGCGCTCGGCCCGGTCGGGGGCACCGTTCGTCGCATGCAGGTCGGTTTCGATCAGACCGGGCGCCACGGCGTTGACCCTGACGCCTTCGGCGGCGATCTCCCGGGCAAGGCCGATGGTGAAGGTATCGATGGCGCCCTTGGTCGCGGCGTAATGCACCCATTCCCCGGCGCCGCCGGTGCGGGACGCCAGCGACGAGACGTTGACGATGGCGCCGCCGGTGCCGCCATGGCGCGTCGACAGCCGTCGGACGGCCTCCCGCGCGCACAGGATGGTGCCCGCGACGTTTAGCGCCAGCACCCGAGCCAGCGGTTCGGCGCCGAGCTCGTCGATCCGGGCGAACCCGCCGGTGATGCCGGCATTGTTGACCAGGCCGCCCAGGGGTCCCAGCCGGTCCTCCGCCGCCCGGAACAGCGCCAGGATGTCGGCCTCCCGGCTGACGTCGCCCTGGATCGCCTCGGCGGTGCCACCGGCCTCGCGAATCGCGGCGACCACGGAGCCGGCGGCTACCTCATCGCGCGCGTAATTGACGGCGACGCGCCAGCCATGACGGCCGGCGAGCAGGGCCACGGCGGCGCCGATGCCGCGGCTGGCGCCGGTGATGATCAGGGTGGCTGGAAAGGGCTGGGTCATGACGGCTCCGACAGAGGGCCGATCAATCTGCCTCGCGGTGCCGCACCGCTCAAGCGGGGAACCGCCGGATCGGGCGCAGCCAGAGAACGGTCGCCGGCGGTGCTAGCCGCCGGTCTTCTTCTTGTCGTCGCTGCTGGAGAACTTGCCGAAGTTGCCGAGCAACTGCTCGATCAGCGACAGTTCCTTGCCCGAGGCGGGCGTCGTGCGCGGGATCATGGCCACGTCCGTATCGTTATTGTCCTGCTGCTGGAAGGACTTGACCACGCCGGTATCGTCGAACTGGACGACATAGATGGTCTGGCCGGTCAGCTGCGGTTCGGACAATGCGTCACGCACGGAGCGGCGGGCGATGTAATACCAGGTGCCGGTATCGAACGTGCTGATGTTCGACGGCGAGCCCAGCAGGTGAGTCACCTCCACCTTGGTGGTCTTGCCGGGCACGACCTGCGCCACCGCTTCCGGGTCGGGCAGATTGCCCCGCAATTCGACGGGCGGACTGCACGCGGCAAGCGCCAGCGGCGCCGCTGCGGCCAATGCAAGCCAGACCCCACGCGATGCGTGAGAGCGGCGGCGAATGAAATTCTGTATATCGGCACCCATTTGCGGCAATAGGTGCCCGTTCCGGTACCCACCTGTCAATTCCCGCGATGGCCCGAACCACCGGTCCGTCGCCGAAAACCCGAGGTCCCATGGCTTTCGCCCGCCTATTCGGCCACCCGCCCGAGAAGATCGCCGCCGCCGCCGTCCATCGCGCCGCCGTCGATCAGGCCCGGCTCGTGCCGTTCTATGCCGACCACGGCGTGCCAGACACGCTCGACGGCCGATTCGAAATGATCGTGCTCCATGCCTTCCTGGTGCTGCACCGCCTGAGCGCGCATCCGGAGGCGCAGAAGTTCGGCCAGGCGCTCTACGACGTGCTGTTCGGCGACATGGACCGGGCACTGCGCGAGATGGGGACGGGCGACCTGTCGGTCGGCAAGCAGGTGAAGCGCATGGCCGAAGGCTTCGCCGGGCGCATCAAGGCCTACCGCGACGGGCTGGCCGGTACCGGCGACCTGCGCGAGGCGCTGCGCCGCAATCTCTACGGCACGGCCAGCCCGCGCGAAGAGGATCTCGACTTCATGGCCGCGTATCTGCAGTGCCAGGTGGCCGAGCTGGCCGGGCAGGATGCCGCGGCGATCACCGCAGGCACAGCCGTCTTCGCCGCACCCCGAGGCGGGCCGCATGAGGCCCCTGCGAGGAATCCTCTCGACGGAACGGCCGCGAAGACCGATCTATAGGGTTCATTCATCCAAGCCTGCTGCCGAGAGCGCGTCATGCCTGCCGCCGACCAAACGCCATCTCCGCTCGAAGGAGCGCCGGAATTCTCGCATCCGATCTCGGCCTCGCGGCTGGGGTTCAAGCCGTCGACCTATCGGTTGCGGGCGAACGAGGCCGAGCGCGCGGCGCTGGCCCGCCGGTTCGACCTGATCTCGCTCGACCGGTTCGAGGCGACCGTGACCCTGAAGCGCGAGCCGGGCGATGCGGTCCGCTTCGACGGCGAGATTGAAGCCGAATTCGTCCAGGCCTGCGTCGTCACGACCGATCCGGTGCCGGCTAGGATCGCGGATCGCTTCACGCTCATCTACCGTCCGGACATCGACGAGGCGACCGCCGACCAGATGGCCCTAGACAATCCGGAAGATGAGATCATCGAGCCGCTCATAGGTGACTCGATTGACATTGGTGAAGCAGTCGCGCAACAATTGTCGGTCGCCATGGATCCTTACCCTAGGGTCGTGGGCGCTCAATCTTCGACCGCGTCGGCGAAAGCCCTCGGGGAAGAAGGCGACGAAGCCGGTGCCCCGATGGCGCGACGCAATCCCTTTGACGCCTTGGCGGCGCTCAAAAAGCAGAGCTGACGTTTCCGCGGTTGCGGGACCAGGCGTTTTTGTATAGATACCGCCGGCCGTCCGGCGGTGCCCTCAACTTTACGAGTTCGTTACGATGGCCGTTCCGAAGAAAAAGACCTCCAAGTCGCGCCGCAACATGCGCCGCTCGCACGATGCATTGGCGCCGAGCAGCTATGCCGAATGCTCCAACTGCGGCGAGCTGAAGCGCCCGCATCACGTCTGCGGCTCGTGCGGCCAGTACGACGGTCGTGAAGTCACCGCAGCCGAAGCCGTCTGATCCCAGCTTGAGGCCGGTCTTCCTGTCTTGAGCAAGGAACTCACCATCGCTCTGGACGTCATGGGCGGCGATCAAGCGCCGGACATGGTGTTGAAGGGCGCGGAGATCGCCTTGGTGCGGTTTCCGCAGGTCCGTTTCCTGCTCTACGGCGACGAGCTCCGGATCAACCCGCAGCTCGAGAAGCTGCTGCGCCTGAAGGCGGCTTCCACAGTCATGCATGCGGAAGACGTCATCACCGGCGATGCGAAGCCGGCGGCGGCGCTTCGCGGCGGCCGGCGCTCGAGCATGCGGCTCGCGATCGATGCGGTGGCCGAGGGCAAGGCCGGTTGCATCGTGTCGGCCGGCAATACCGGCGCGCTGATGGTCATGGCCAAGATGGTGCTGAAGATGCTGCCGGGAATCGAACGCCCGGCGATCGCCCAGTTCCTGCCGACCATGCGCGGCGAGACCGTGCTGCTCGACCTTGGTGCCAACATCGAGTGCGATGCCGAGAACCTCGTCCAGTTCGCGCTGATGGGCGATGCCTTCGCGCGGGCCGTGCTGGGCCTGGTCAAACCGACCGTCGGCCTGCTGAACGTCGGCTCGGAAGAGGCGAAGGGCAACGATGCGGTGCGCGAGGCGGCGGTTCGCCTCAAGGCCGGCATCCCCGGCATCACCTATCATGGTTTCGTCGAGGGCAACGATATCGCGGCCGGCACGGTCGACGTCATCGTCACCGACGGTTTCAGCGGAAATATTGCGCTGAAAGCGATGGAGGGCGTGGTCAAGCTGTTTTCCAGCTTCACCCGATCCGCGTTCAAAAGCTCGCTCCTGGCCCAGATCGGCTATTTGTTCGCCCGGCCGGCCTTGAATAAAATGCGGGATCGGCTCGATCCGAGGCGCTATAATGGCGCCATGCTGCTTGGCCTCAACGGAATCGTGGTCAAGAGTCATGGCGGGTCCGACGCGGTCGGCTTCGCCAACGCGATCGGCGTTGCGGTCGACCTTCAGGTGAACGGCTTCCTCGATCAGATCCGTGAAGAATTGGCCGTGCTGCGCGGGCCAGAGATTCCGCCGCAGAGTGCGACCGTCTAGCCTTCGAGAGATCATGCCCCTTCGTTCTGTCGTTCTCGGTTGCGGTGCCTACCTGCCGTCGCGCATCGTCACCAACGAAGAATTGGCGACCCGGGTCGACACGACGGACGAATGGATCGTCCAGCGCACCGGCATCCGCCAGCGCCATGTCGCGGCCGAGGGCGAATTCACGTCCGACCTGGCGATCGCCGCCGCGCGCAACGCGCTCGCCCATGCCGGCATCGGCGTCGACGAACTCGACCTGGTCATCGTGGCGACCGCCACCCCCGACAATACCTTTCCGGCGACCGCAACCAAGGTGCAGCACAAGCTGGGTATGAAGCGCGGCTTCGCCTTCGACGTACAGGCGGTGTGCTCCGGCTTCGTCTATGCGCTGGGCGTCGCCGACAATTTCATCAAGGCCGGTCAGGTCAAGACCGCGCTGGTGATCGGTGCCGAGACCTTCTCGCGCCTGCTCGACTGGAACGACCGCCAGACCTGCGTGCTGTTCGGCGACGGCGCCGGTGCCGTGGTGCTGCGGGCCGAGGACACCGATCAGCGCGGCATCCTGTCGACCCACCTCCATTCCGACGGCGACAATTACGAGCTGCTCTATGTCGACGGCGGGCCGTCCTCGACCGGCACGGTCGGCCACCTGCGCATGGAAGGCCGCAAGGTCTTCGTCCACGCCGTGCAAAGGCTGGCCGAAGTGGTCGACGAGGCACTGTCGGCCCAGCAGCTGACCGCGCGCGACATCGATTGGCTGGTGCCGCACCAGGCCAACAAGCGCATCATCGATGGGGTCGGCAAGAAACTCGGCCTCGACCCGGCCCGGGTGGTCGTGACGGTCGATCGGCACGCCAATACCTCGGCCGCCTCCATTCCGCTGGCCTTGGCCGAGGCGGTCCATGACGGTCGGATCAAGCGCGGCGAGCTGGTGCTGCTGGAAGCCATGGGCGGCGGCTTCACCTGGGGTTCGGCGCTGATCCGCTGGTGACCGGGCGGCAAAAGCCGTCTGCCTCGAAAAACTCACCGCTATACCTTTGACCTTGCACGGTTTCGTCATTAAGTTTGCACTTCGGACAACGTCTGGAGGGCTTGAGCCATGACCGGCGGTACCGTTACGCGTGCCCAGCTGAGCGAAGCCGTCTACCAAGAGGTCGGCCTGTCGCGCAACGAGTCGGCCGATCTGGTCGAAACCGTCCTGGGCGAGATCTCGGATGCGCTGTCGCGCGGCGAAATGGTCAAGATTTCTTCCTTCGGCAGCTTCGCGGTGCGCCAGAAGGGCGAACGGGTCGGGCGTAATCCCAAAACCGGCGAGGAAGTGCCGATCGAGCCGCGCCAAGTGTTGGTGTTCCGGGCGAGCCACGTGCTCAAGGACCAGATCAACACGACGCTCGCCAAGGCCAGCGGCAAGCCGGGCCGGAAGGCCTGAGCATGTCTGACCCCTTGCGCACCGACGGCGACGAGCCGGCGCGCCGGGTGGTCAAGTCTGCGACCGCTTTCCGCACGATCAGCGAGGTCGCGGACGAGCTCGACGTGCCGCAGCACGTGCTGCGCTTCTGGGAAACCAAGTTCCCGCAGATCCGGCCGCTGAAGCGGGGCGGCGGGCGACGCTATTACCGTCCCGAGGATGTCGAGCTGCTGCGCCGGGTGGCCAAGCTGCTCTATCAGGAGGGCTATACCATCAAGGGCGTGCAACGCTTGCTGCGCGAGGGTGCGCTCAAGCCGGGCGCCGGGCCGTCCTATGAAGAGATGGCCCTGCCGCTCGGTCTCGAAGAACTCGATGCCGATCTGGTCGTGCCGGACGAGCCGGAGCCCGTCGCGAAGCCAACGAGCCGCCGCCGCGCGCTCGACGCGACCACGCGCGAGGTGCTGGGCGACCTGCTGGTCGAACTCGAAGCCATCAAGGCGCTGCTGACGCCGCGCTGAGCCGGCCCGGCACCAGCCGGGCCAGATCGCCGGCGAACGCCGCGTCGAGCGGCTCGTCCATCATCAATCGATACCACAGCGCCCCATAGATCGCGGCAACCGCGGCGGTCAACGCCGCCGGATCCGCGCCGATCCGCCGTTCCAGCACCGCGCGCAGCGCGGCGCGACGCGGCTCGATCAGACGTTCCTTGAGCAGGCTGCGGAACGCGACATCGCTCTGGGCCTCCGCCATCAGGTGACGCAGCGTGTCGCCGGTCCGCCCGACGGCGGCGAAGACGCGGACGAGGAAGCCTTCGAGATCGTCATCCGCCAACGGCGGTGCCGACCAATCAATGTCCCGGCGCGCATGGTCGGCCAGCGCGTCGAGGATCAAGGCCGGCTTGCTGTCCCAGCGCCGGTAGAGCGTCTGCTTGCCGACGCCGGCCTGCCGCGCGATCAGCGCGGTGGTCACGTCGTGATAGCCATGGCGATCCAGCAGCTGACGGGTAGCGGCCAGGATAGCCGGGCCGGCCTGTTCGTCGCGCGGTCGGCCCGGCCTGGCGTTTGATGTCGGGTCGCTCATCGGAAAATCATAGCCGGCTATTGCGGAACCACAAGTCTCGAATTATATAGGAACCGTTGGTTCCTGTAATGGAGGCGATCATGAAGGCTTGGCGGCTGCACGGAGCGGGCGGCGAATTCGCGTTCGAGGATCGGGTCGTTCCGACACCCGGCCCTGGCGGCGCAGTCGTGCGGATCGAAGCGGCGCCGGTGCTGAGCTACATGCGCAAGGTGCTGGACGGCTCGCTCGGGTATGCCCTGCCGGCCGGCACCTTCACGCCCGGCACGAACGGCGTCGGCGTGGTCGAGGCCGTCGGCCCGGGAGTTTACCACCTGCAGCCGGGCCAGCGCGTCGCCCTGAGCCCGCACCATCTGGTCGACGAACGGGTGGCCGCACCCGCCCAGTTGCTGATCGGCCTGACCGCCATGGGGTCCGCACGGTTCGGCGCGCTCGATGCAGCCACCCTGGCACTGCAGGCGGATTGGCCGGACGGCAGTTTCGCGACCCATGCCCATCTGCCGGCCGCGACGATGACGCCGCTCGACGGCCTCGACGCGGTGTCGCCAGAGCAACTCGCCGGCCTTGGCAAATTCATCGTGCCCTATGGAGGCTTCCTGCGGGGAGGGCTCGTAGCCGGCGAAGTCGCGATCGTCAACGGCGCCACCGGCTTCTACGGCGCGGCCGGCGTCCTTGTAGCGCTGGCGATGGGGGCCGCGCGGGTCGTCGCCGCCGGACGCGATGCGACACAGCTCGACGCATTGGCTGCCGCCGGTGGCGACCGGGTCGTGACCGTGGGTTTGAGCGGCGACGTCGAGCAGGACGCCGCGGCCCTGCGCGATGCCGCCGATGGCAGTGGCGCCGTGGCGCTCGACATGGTCGGCCGCGCAACCGGCGCCGAATCGACGCTTGCCAGCCTGAAAGCACTCGGGCGCGGCGGCCGTCTCGTGCTCATGGGCAGTATGACTGTGCCGTTGCCGGTCCCGGTCGGCGAGATGCTGGGCAACAATTGGAGCATCCTCGGCAATTTCATGTATCCGAAGGACGCCATGGCGCGCCTGGCGGCGCTGGTGCGGGCCGGGCTGCTCGATCTGGGCGCGCTGAACGTGGAGCGCTTCACCCTTGCCGACCTCGAGGGAGCGATGACGGCGGCCGCGGCGATGCGCGGGCTCGACCTGACGGTCGTTACGCCGTGACCGGCATGACGATCGCGGGCGGCGGGGTTGGCAGGCGTCTGCACAGCAGGACGCCCCAGGCGAGGGCGACGCCTCCGGCACCGAGCATCGAATAGAGCGCATCGTCGGAATATTGCATGGCCTCGACCACGCCGCCGCCGGCGGCGATGCCGCAGAAATCAAGCACGGCATGGACGATGAGGCCGGGCCAGATCGATGCGGCGCGGATGCGGACGGCGCCCAGGATCATCCCCAATCCGACGACGCTCACAGACTGGGCCAGCACCAGGCGATAATCGATCGGCGACAGCAGCCCGGCCAGATGGATCGCGCCGAACAGCAGCGACGACACGACGATCGCCCGGCGTGGCCGGTCGAGCCCCAGCATGTCCATCAGGATGCCGCGGAACAGGCCTTCCTCGCCGAAGCCGACGGCCAGGCTGACGGCACCCCAGCCGATCAGATACAGCGCGCCATCCTCGGCCGGGCCCTGGCTCAGCGGCACGAGCGCATCGAACCAGATCGGCCAGAGCATCCACCAGCGGGCGAGGGCCAGCGGCCCGGCAAAGCCGCACGCGCGCCAGCGCCGGCCGGCCGTGACAACCAGCGCCAGCAGCGCGGCAAACCCCAGCTTGTCGCCGGCATAGAGCGCCAACTCGCTCAAGTGCCAATGGCCGGCCGCGACGAGCAGCTGGAACGCGAGTTCCCACAGCACCAGGAACAAGGCCGTTCCCATCGCCAAAGCGATTGCCTTCACGCCGTTCCTCCGAAATCCTGCGCATCCGCCTTCTGCATAGCGGTCCGGCGGGCCGGCGAGAAGATGCCGGTTGCATCGGCCGCCCGGCGGCACCTATATTCCGCTCCGCCGGACGCGAGCCCGGCACGGCCGATCGACGATCGACCGGGTTTCGGTAGAGTCGGGCAATAGCGCAGCCTGGTAGCGCATCAGTCTGGGGGACTGGGGGTCGTGGGTTCGAATCCCGCTTGCCCGACCACCGAAAGCAATCAGATCAAGGGCCGCGGGAAACCGGAGGCCCTTTTCTTTTGGCCGGGTCGTTGCCGTTCCTCGCGCACTATCGGCTTGACGGCCGGCCCTTCTCTGCGGCGTTACTGATGGCTTGCGATGCCCTGTCGGGCGTCCGCGCCATGCCTGTTCCGCCATGCTTTTCCGGGGGTTACGATGAGGTATCTGCTGATTGGCGCGTGCGCCGCGGCACAGCTGTCGTTGATCGGTGCGGCGCAGGCGGAGACGCCGCTGATGGCGCCGATCCATCAGTTCGTCGACAGCTTCAACAAGGGCGACGAGAAGGCGGCGGCGAAAAGCTTCGCGCCGGGCACGATCAGCATCATCGACGAGATTCCGCCCCATCTGTGGGTCGGCGCCGACGCGCTCCGGCGTTGGGGCCGTGACCTGGAGGCAGCCAGCAAGGCGGGCGGTTTCAGCGACGAGTCGGTGACGCTCGGCGATGCGAGCCGTGAGGACATCAACGGCAATGCCGGCTATGTCGTCGTTCCGGTGGTGTTCAGTTACAAGGAAAAGGGCGCCGCCAAGCGCGAGCCGGCGCAGATCGTCTTCACGTTGAAGCAGCTGTCCAAACGGTGGCTCATCACCGGCTGGACCTGGGTCGGCGGCAAGGAAGAGCCGGCGAAATAGGCTGCAGGAATTTCTTCCGATCAAGTTCTTGGCGGCGGCCGGCTTTGGCGCGATCATCGGGCCATGACCGACCGCCCCGACTGCATCCGCCACTATTCCGAGATCCAGGATCCGGATAATTCCCATTATCCCGACAGCGACGAGCTGATGAGCATCGGCAGCCCGTTCGCCCGGCGCATGGGCCTGACCCGGCTCGGCATCCACCACGAGCTGCTGAAGCCGGGGCGCCGCACTTCCTTCCCCCATGCCGAAAGCGCCGAGGAGGAGTTCGCCTATGTGATCGAGGGCCATCCCGACGTCTGGCTCGACGGGGTGCTGTATCCGCTGGGACCGGGCGACGCGGTCAGCTTTCCCGCCGGGACCGGCCAGGCGCATACGTTTCTCAACAACAGCGATCGCGACGCCCGTCTTCTCGTGGTCGGCGAGGCCAGCAAGGCGGAGAACCGCATCCGCTATCCGCTGAATCCCGAGACGGAGGCGCGGCGCAAGGATGTCTGGACGGACCTGCCGGCGCGCCCGCTCGGGCCCCATGACGGCATGCCGCACGCCGGGACGCGCGCGGTCGCGGCTGGTCCGATCGACCGGATCGACCATTTCGTGCTGACCGTGGCCGACGTGGGCGCGACCTGCGCCTTCTATGTGGCGACGCTGGGCGTCACGGTGGTCAAGGGTCCGGGCACGCGCCGCGCGATCCAGTTCGGTCGCAACAAGATCAACCTGCATGCTCACGGCCGGGAATGGTCGCCGCGCGCCCTGCATCCGACGCCCGGCGCCGGCGATTTCTGCCTGATTTCCGGCGTGCCGCTCCAGACGATCCAGGCGCGCCTCGCGGCCGCAGGCGTACCGATCGAACTGGGCCCGGTCGAGCGTCCCGGCGCGCTCGGGTCGATGCAGTCGATCTATTTCCGCGACCCCGACCAGAACCTGGTCGAGGTGTCCTGCTATCCGCCGGGTCTGGGATAGGCTGTCGCCCGGACTTTCTCTGTCGCCCAAAAGAGAATGACGGACGATCTGGGGAGGTGGTTGCGCTTTTCATTTCTGCTGGGTTGCGCTAGTCTTTCCCGATGGGTTGCACCTCTGGCGCCCCATTCCCGATCCCGCCCGCGCGAGGCCCCCATGGCGACCACCACGATTGGCGTGAAACTCGACGACGATCTGCGCAACCGGTTGCGCAAGGCGGCCGAGCGATTGGGGCGGACGCCCCATTGGCTGATCAAGCAGTCGATCGTGTCGATCCTGGAGCGGGTCGAGCGTGGCGAGGACCTGTCGGTCGTCGCGGGCGAGGGGGCTGGGACCAGTGATCTGCCCGAAGGGATCGCCGATGGGGACGGCGGATCGCAGCCGTTCCTGGAATTCGCCCAGACCGTCCAGCCGCAGACCGTGCTCCGTGCCAAGATCACGGCCGCCTATCGCCGGCCGGAGCCGGAATGCCTGCCGTTGCTGATCAGCGAGGCGACCCTGCCGGCGCCGATGGCCGACCAGGCCCGCCAGCTGGCGCGCAAGCTGGTCGAGGCGTTGCGCGGCAAGCGTCGGGGCGGTGGTGTCGAGGGGCTGATCCATGAATATTCGCTGTCGAGCCAGGAGGGTGTCGCCCTCATGTGCCTGGCCGAGGCGCTGCTGCGCATTCCGGACCGGGCGACGCGCGATGCGCTGATCCGCGACAAGATCAGTGTCGGCGACTGGCACTCCCACGTCGGCAACAGCCCGTCGCTGTTCGTCAATGCCGCGACCTGGGGGCTCGTCGTTACCGGACGGCTCACGACCACATCGAGCGAATCGGGCCTGTCCTCGGCGCTGACCCGTATCATCGGCAAAGGCGGCGAGCCGCTGATCCGCAAGGGCGTCGACATCGCCATGCGCATGATGGGCGAACAGTTCGTCACCGGGCAGACCATCTCGGAAGCGCTCGCCAACAGCCGCAAGCTCGAAGCCAAGGGCTTCCGCTATTCCTACGACATGCTGGGCGAGGCGGCGACCACGGCCCGCGATGCCGAGCGCTATTACGCGGACTATGAGCAGGCGATCCACGCCATCGGCAAGGCGGCGGCGCGGCGCGGCATCTACGAGGGACCGGGCATCTCGATCAAGCTGTCGGCTCTGCACCCGCGCTATTCCCGCGCCCAGCAGGACCGGGTGATGGGCGAGTTGCTGCCACGCCTGAAGGCGCTGGTCGTGCTCGGCCGCAGCTACGACATCGGCATCAACATCGATGCCGAGGAGGCGGACCGGCTGGAGCTGTCGCTCGACCTGCTGGAGGCGCTGTGCTTCGCGCCGGAACTGGCGGGCTGGAACGGCATCGGCTTCGTCGTCCAGGCCTATCAGAAGCGCGCGCCCGCCGTGCTCGATTATATCATCGACCTGGCACGGCGCAGCGGCCACCGCCTGATGATCCGCCTGGTCAAGGGGGCCTATTGGGATAGCGAGATCAAGCGCGCCCAGCAGGATGGGCTCGAGGGCTTCCCGGTCTATACCCGCAAGATCCACACCGACGTCTCCTATCTCGCCTGCGCCAAGAAGCTGCTGGCGGCGCCGGACGCGGTCTTCCCGCAATTCGCCACCCACAATGGTCACACGCTCGCGACCATCCATGCCATGGCCGGTGGCAACTACTACGCCGGTCAGTACGAGTTCCAGTGCCTGCATGGCATGGGCGAGCCGCTGTATGAAGAGGTCGTCGGCAAGGACAAGCTGAACCGGCCGTGCCGCATCTATGCGCCGGTGGGGACCCACGAAACCCTGCTGGCCTATCTGGTGCGGCGCCTGCTGGAAAACGGCGCCAACACCTCGTTCGTCAATCGTATCGCCGACGAGAGCGTGTCGATCGACGAGATGATCGCCGACCCGGTCGAGCAGGCGAGGGCGGTCGAGCCGGTCGGGGCCACCCATGCGAAGATTTCGCTGCCGCGCGACCTGTTCGGCGAGGTCAGGCCGAATTCGGCCGGGCTCGACCTCACGAACGAACAGCGTCTGGCCTCGCTCTCGGCGGCGCTGCTGTCGAGCGGCGACACGGCCTATCGGGCGATGCCGCTGTTGGCCGACGGACCGCAGGACGGGCCGGCGCGCGAAGTGCGCAACCCGGCAAACCATCGCGATCTCGTCGGCAGGGTGATCGAGGCATCGGCCGCCCAGGTCGACGCGGCCATGGGCCATGCGGTCGCGGCCGCACCGATCTGGCAGGCGACGCCGCCCGACGAGCGCGCCGGCTGCCTGATCCGCGCCGCCGATCTCATGGAGACACGGATGCCGCAGCTCCTGGGCCTGATCGTGCGCGAGGCTGGAAAGTCGCTGCCGAACGCCATTGCCGAGGTGCGCGAGGCGGTCGATTTCCTGCGCTACTACGCGGCCCAGGTGAACGCGTCCTTCTCCAACGACAGCCATCGCCCGCTGGGTCCCGTGGTCTGCATCAGCCCGTGGAATTTCCCGCTGGCGATCTTCACGGGCCAGGTCGCGGCGGCGCTCGCCGCCGGCAACCCGGTGCTGGCGAAGCCGGCGGAGGAGACGCCGCTGATCGCCGCCGCCGCGGTCCAGATGCTGCGCGAGGCCGGCGTGCCCGAGGGGGCGGTGCAGCTGCTGCCGGGCGCCGGCGACGTGGGTGCGCGCCTGGTCGCCGATCCGCGCGGCCGGGCGGTGATGTTCACCGGCTCGACCGAGGTGGCCCGCCTGATCCAGAAGACGCTGTCCGAGCGCTTGAGCCCTGAAGGCAAGCCGATCCCGCTCATTGCCGAGACCGGTGGCCAGAATGCGCTGATCGTCGACAGCTCTGCCCTGCCGGAACAGGTCGTGGGCGACGTGCTGATGTCGGCCTTCGACAGTGCCGGCCAGCGCTGCTCGGCGCTGCGCGTGCTGTGCTTGCAGGAAGAAGCCGCCGACCGGGTGCTGACCATGCTGAAAGGCGCCATGGCCGAACTGGTCGTGGGCAATCCGGACCGGCTGTCGGTCGACGTCGGCCCGGTCATCACGGCCGAGGCCAAGGCGGGCATCCTGAAGCATGTCGCGGCACTCAAGGCCAAGGGCCGCAGGGTCGAGGAACTGCCGCTGCCGGTGGCCGCCCGTCACGGCACCTTCGTGGCGCCGACCCTGATCGAGCTCGACAGCTTCACCGAGTTGAAGCGCGAGGTGTTCGGCCCGGTGCTGCATGTCGTGCGCTATCGCCGTGACAGGCTCGACCAGCTGCTCGACGAGATCAACGCGGCCGGCTATGGCCTGACCTTCGGCGTGCATACCCGGATCGACGAGACCATCGTGCGGGTGACCGAGAAGATCGGCGCCGGCAACATCTATGTGAACCGCAACCTGATCGGCGCGGTCGTGGGCGTGCAGCCGTTCGGCGGCCATGGCCTGTCGGGCACGGGCCCCAAGGCTGGCGGCCCGCTCTATCTCGGGCGCCTGCTGGCGGCCCGGCCGGCGGGTCCGGCACCGGACGGCATCGCCGGCGCACCACCCGCCGTCGCCGAGGCCTACGGCACCTGGCTCGCGACCGAAGGACGAAGCCAGGAGGCCGCCCGCTGCCGGCGCTATCTGGCGGCCTCGCTGGCCGGTGCGGTCAAGGACCTGCCCGGCCCGGTCGGCGAGCGCAACACCTACGTGATCCAGCCGCGGGGCACGATCGCCTGCCTGGCCCAGACCGAGGCCGGCCTGCTGCTGCAGATCGGGGCGGCGCTCGCGACCGGCAACAAGGTTCTGGTCCAGGCGATGCCCGCCTCGAAGGCGATCCTGGCCAAGCTGCCCAAGACGCTCAAAGGCTGGGTCTCGTCCGCCGAGGACTGGACCGGGGCTGGCCCGGTCGCGGCCGTGCTGTTCGAGGGCGACAGCGACGCGCTCAAATCGGTCAACCAGCAGGCGGCGGCGCTACCCGGCCCGATCGTGCCGGTCTATGGCATCGACCGCGACGCCCTTGCCGATGGCACCGAGGATTATCCGCTGGAATGGCTGGTCGCCGAACGCTCGATCAGCACCAACACGGCCGCCGCCGGCGGCAACGCCAGCCTGATGACGATCGGGTAGTGTGGGTCGGGCCGTGTTGCGACCGCTCGGTTGACAAGATCCTCCGCAACGGCGAGGCTTCCCGGCGAAACCCGAACGATCGGCCGAAACCATGATCCCCTTCACGCACTGCTTCCGGTCGATCGCCGCTCCCCCTGTCGCGCCGCCGCCGCCCGCGGCCGTGCTTGGCTGATCTTTAGCCCTTCTTCCTGGCTCCAGGTGACCTGAACCCGCGCTGAACCGCGCGGCTGGAGTCGTGACTTGTCTCCCGACAGGGGAAATCCGATGAAATTCGACAAAGCGGCTGCGGCCGCCTTTGGCTCGACCTGCCTGTTCGTCTTGTTGTGGAGCGGCGGCGGCATCGCCGCAAAGTTGGGGCTGGCCCAGGCCTCGCCCTTCGCCTTCCTGGTGTTGCGCTTCGCGCTGGGCTTTGCCGGGCTGCTGGCGATCGGCCTCGCTCGACGCCAGGTCCTGCCCGCGGCCGGAACGCGGGTCCGGGTAGCGTTGACCGGCGCCCTGCTGGTCGGCCTCTACTCGATTTGCTATCTGCTGGCGCTCGACAAGGGGATGACCCCCGGCGTGCTCGCGACGCTCTTAGGCATACAGCCGATCCTGACCTTGCTCCTGGTGGAACGCCGCTTCTCGGCGACCCGGCTCGCCGGTCTCGCCCTGGCGCTCTGCGGACTGGTGGCGATCGTCTATCAGAGCCTGGTCCAGACGCGCTTGTCGGGGCTCGGTATCGGCTTCGCGCTGGCCGCACTCGGCTGCATGACGGCGGGCGCCATCCTGCAAAAGCGTATTCGCGAGGCGCCGGCCGCGGTTCTGCCGCTGCAATATGGCGTGAGCCTGGTCCTGTGCCTCGTCTGCCTGGCGTTCGAGCCATTCCGCGTCGCCTGGGGCTGGGCGTTCGTGCTGCCGCTCGGCTATATGGGCCTCGTCATTTCCGTGGGTGCCACGTTGCTGTTCTACCGGCTGATCCAGACCGGCAACCTGGTCAACGTCACCAGCCTGTTCTACCTGGTGCCGGCCGGTACCGCGGCGCTCGACTATGTCCTGCTCGGCAACCCGATGGCGCCGCTCGCGCTGGCCGGCATGGCGGCGATCCTCGGCGGCTTGGCTCTGGTCTTCCGGACCAGCTAGGCCAGCGTATTGCCGAGGGTACCGATCCCGTCGATCACGACCTCGACCTCGGCGCCGGCGCGCATCACGCCGGCGCCGAGCGACGTGCCGCAGGCGATGACGTCGCCCGGCTCGAGCGTCATTTCGCGCGAGATCAGGCTGACGATCCGGGCCGGCGGCAGAATCATGTCGCTGGCCGGGTAGTTCTGGCGCTCCCGGCCATTGACCAGGGTCCGGATGGTGAGCGTGGCCGGGTCGAGCCCGGTCGCGATTGCCGGGCCGAACACGCCGAACGTATCGAAGCTCTTGGCTCGGGCCCATTGCGCGAAACTCGGATCGCGGTTCAACACGTCGAACGCGGTCACGTCGTTGACGCAGGTATAGCCGAAGATCCCGGCGGTGGCCGCCGCCTCGTCGACGTCGAACAGGCGGCGCCCGATGACGATGCCCAACTCACCCTCGAAGACGATCTTGCCGTCATAGTGCCGTGGCGTGCGGATCGGCACTCCGGTCGGATGGAAGCTGTTGGCGCCTTTGAGGAAATAGAGCGGCTCCTCCGGGATGGCGTTGCCGGCCTTGGCTGCCGCCGCGTGGTAGTTGTTCCACAAGCCGATGAACTTCGACGGCAGGGTCGGCGTCAGCAGGGTCGCGTCCGCCAGCGCCGTCGTGCGGCCGGTCGGCTGCGGCGCTTGGAACGGGTCGCCTCGATACTCGGCGATTTGGTCGCCCTCGATCGTGCCGAAGCCGATCTCTCCTTCCAGCGCGTAGCGCACCCACAGGGTCATCGTGTCAAACCGTCTTCGCCAGGGCCTGGTCCAGGTCGCGGATCAGGTCCTCGCGCTGCTCGATGCCGATCGACAGGCGCACGACCTCGGGGCCGGCGCCGGCGGCGATCTGCTGCGCCTCGTTCAGTTGCCGATGAGTGGTCGAAGCCGGGTGCAGGATCAGCGACTTGGTGTCGCCGATGTTGGCGAGATGAGAGAACAGCTCGACCCCCTCGACCAGCTTGATGCCGGCGGCATAGCCGCCCTTCAAGCCGATGGTGAAGACCGATCCGGCACCCTTGGGCAGGTAGCGCTTGGCCAGTTCATGGTACGGGCTGGTCGGCAATCCGGCATAGGACACCCACTCGACGGCCGGATGTTCCGACAGGAAGCGTGCGACCGCCTCGGCATTGGCGACATGGCGCTCCATGCGTAGCGCCAGGGTCTCGATGCCGGTCAGCGTCAGGAACGCGTTCATCGGCGCCATGGCGGGACCCAGATCGCGCAGACCCACCGCATGGCCATGGACCGTGAAGGCGAGGTCGCCGAACGTCTCCTGGAAGCGCAGGCCGTGATAGGCTGGCTCCGGCTCGGCCAAGGTCGCGTATTTGGCGCTCTGCGACCAATCGAATTTTCCGGAATCGACAACGCAGCCGCCCATGGCCTGGCCGTGGCCGCCCAGGAACTTGGTGGTCGAATGCACCACCAGGTCGGCGCCATGCTCGATCGGCCGGCATAGGTAGGGCGAGGCCATGGTATTGTCGACGATGAAAAGGATGCCGGCGTCATGGGCGATCTTGGCCACCGCCTCCAGGTCGGTCACCACACCGCCCGGATTGGCCAGGCTCTCGACGAAGATCGCCCGGCAATCCTGCGCGTCGTCGAGCGCACGCTTGAAATTGTCCGGGTCGGTCTGGTCGACGAAGCCGACGTTCCAGCCGAACTTCTTGAAGCTGCGGCCGAACTGGGTGATCGACCCGCCGTAGAGCCGGTTCGACGCCAGGAACGAGGCGCCCGGCGTCATGAAACCGAAGAAGGCGAGCAGCTGGGCGGCATGGCCCGAGGCACAGCAGACGGCGCCGCGCCCGCCCTCCAGCGTCGCCATGCGCTCTTCCAGCGCCGCCACGGTCGGGTTGGTCAGGCGGGAATAGATGTAGCCATAGCTCTGCAGATTGAACAGCGAGGCCGCCTGGTCGACATCCTCGAACACATAGGCCGTGGTCTGATAGATCGGCATGGCGCGCGCGCCGGTCGCCGGATCGGGCGGGGTGCCGGCATGAACGGCCAGCGTCTCGAAACCGTAGGCGGGCGGCGTGCTCATGGGGTCGGTCCTTCGGGCGCTCGAGGGTGCAACGAGCCGGAGTTTATCCGGCTCGTGCGCAAAGAATAGCGCTCAATTCGGCGCGCCGCCGGCAATCGCCCGGGGGCCGGGTACCGGATACGGCGCCGGCGCCCGTTAGCGGGATCGAAACGGGTCGCGGCCTACCTTTCCGCGCGTACCGCGTTCGCTTCGCGACCATCCGGGGAAACCATGCCGCCCATCCAGGCCAGACACGCCTCCTTCTCGCCGATCAGCGACGTCCCGCTATGGCTTTCCGTGACGGTCAGCT
>NZ_DASZBY010000111.1:0-61362 GCF_035943795.1 Aliidongia sp.
GGTTAGCCGCAGAGATAATCGCCGCACTCGGCACATGCCGATCAGCGGTTCGGCGCATGCCGTCAGGACATCCGCCGCGGGACGAGGGAGCGTCATCGCCCTTCCGTTCCCGCTTGACCAATACATAACTCAATGGTTATACATTGGTCGGTGGCCACGGAGTTCCCGATAGCGGATGCCGAATAGGGGTGACGCAGTATTTGCCGCGCTGGAGCAACTGCCGGAACAGGCGACCCAATTCGCCGACGTCGGCCAGCGGACGGTTTTCGCCAGGCCTGGGCAGCAGGCGGCCCTATAGAACTCATCCTGAAATCATCTGTCCGATACGGCGGTAACGCTTGCTCGTAAGAAAACGGAACATGTTGAGAGGTTGAAATGAATATTCTGCTGTGGGTCTTACAGGTGGCGTTGGCGCTGTTTTTCTGCATGGCCTCCATGAACCAGCTCTTCAGCTACGCGAAACTGTCCCAGCAGTTTGCTATCTACAAAGCGCTCCCCCAGGGATTCTGGGTGGTCTACGCGATCGTCGCCCTGTTCGGCGCCCTGGGCCTTGTGCTGACCAGCGTATGGCCTGTGGCCACACCCATCGCTGCCGCGACCCTCGCGGTGCAAGGTCTGGTCTTCGCTGCGCTTTACGCGCGCTACGCTGGATTTCGGCCTTCTGTGCTGATGTGGGGCTTGTGGACGCTCGGCCCGGTCGTCGTGGCGGCCTTCATCGCCTATGGAAGATGTACCCTGGTAGTTTGAGCAACAGTCCTCGTCGGCAAGGCGACCCGACCGCTGCTCGGCTACGCTCCGTGAGATTGGAAGAAGGAGAGTAAGAATTTGGACCAGATCAACGCCTCGGCACGCATCGACCAGCTGATTTCAGGGCTCCCTGACTGGCGTGGGACAACGCTCGCGCGCCTCCGCAAGACAATCCTCGAAGCCGACCCGGAGATCGTCGAGGAATGGAAGTGGATGGGTAGCCCGGTGTGGTGTCTCGAAGGCAACATCGCGGTCGGCAACGCTCATAAGGAGAAAGTGAAGGTCACCTTCGCCCACGGTGCGAGCCTCCCCGATCCGGACCAGCTCTTCAATAATGGTTTCGGCGGCAAAGTCTGGCGCGCGATCGACCTCTTCGAAGGCGACAATATCGATGAACGGGCCCTCAAAGACCTCGTCCGTGCCGCCGTCGGTTACAATCGTGACAAGGCGAAGAAGACGAAATCGCCCTCAGCCTCTCGAAGGAAGGCGGCCAAAGGTCAGGAGGCGTGAGGCCTGGCTGGTCGTCGCCACCGCTCGCTGCGGGCCGGGCGAGATAACCCAAGGCTCGGGACTCTGGGGCTCGGACCGACAAATTGGGGTGTTGAACCGACCCGGGGCGGCCTGCGCAACGCCCCGACGGTGGCGACACTCGCCGGCCAGCTCGCGGCCCGATGCGGGGAATACGCACCGCGATTGTCGACCCTGGTGACGTATCCGACAGTCTAAATAGAATTTTTACTCAGAGCCAAAATATTTTTAATCGACAGTCTTTGAATTATCGAAGAGCTTGGGTCCAGAATATCGTCGATACCGAATAATCGTCTCGAGGAAAAGCTGGTGATTTTCTACAATAATCTCCTCCGTACGCAGGTCAGACCAGCTGGTAAACTGGGATGCTGTGTAGCATTGGCGACATTCGGCTTCCTGATCAGCCTCGTAGACGTCGCTGCGGCTGCACCCGATCGAACCGACGATCTGCCGCCTGCATGCCAGCCGGTGGCCCTGTCGGTCGCCCTGGCCGAGGGTGGACCGCAGGCATATCGGATTGTCGGCGAACTTTGCCTGCCGCCACGTGGCACGGCAAGGACGGTCCACCTCACCGTTCATGGCGCAACCTATGGACACAATTATTGGAACTGGTCTTCTCAGCCGGCGATCTATTCCTATGCGAAGGCGCTGACCAACGCTGGTTACGCCGTATTCGATTACGACCGGATCGGTGATGGCCAGAGCTCCCATCCGGCCAGCTCGCAAATTTCGATCGCCTCGGACGCCTACGTCGCGCATCAGGTCGTGCAGGCGCTCCGGAACGGGCGGATCGGCGGAAACGCTTTCCAGCGCGTCGTTCTCGTCGGACATTCGCTCGGCTCCTACACGTCCTGGGAGGAAGCGGGAAAATACCAGGATGTCGACGGCGTCATTTTGACCGGCGTTTCTCATTCCATTAATACCGCCGGTTCGCAACTTTTTGCCGCCGACTCCTATTCGGCTATCTTGGATCCGCGCTTTGCCAATTCGGGATGGGATCCCGGGTATTTGACGACCCGGCCGCACACGCGGGCCGCCTTGTTCTATGATGCCCATACGGCGGATCCTGCGGTGATCGCGCAGGACGAAGCGACCAAGCAGACGGTCGCCGTTGGCGAATTGCAGGATGTAGGAGCGACCGATCCGGGCAGCCCCCCGAGCTACGCCGGAAGCATCGACGTTCCTGTTTTGCTGATCGATGGCCAGAACGACGCCCTCTTTTGCGCATCACCCGGAACAAGCGGTGGGGCGAATTGTTCGAATGCCGCGACCTTGGCCGCTTCGGAGCGCCCTTACTATGGCCCGAAAGCCTGTTTGCAGACGGTGATCATTCCGGAAACGGGTCATGACCTGAACCTGCATTCCACGGCGCCCTTCACCTACCTGGCAGCCCTGCTCTGGTCCGACACGTTCGTGGGCCGCGACCGCGCAGCCGCGCCCTGCGCGATCGACAAATGATCAAGCGTCCGAATAGGGCATCTTTGCCGTGTGGCAATGAGAATGGTCCAGACCATACTAAGATAATTTAAGATATGTATAAATATTTAATGGATATTCTGCATCGTATCTAAGAATCGTTCTTGATTGTTGAACTTTGCCGATGTCAAGACTGTGGAAGACAAGCAAAGGAAATTGAATGGCTTCCAGGTTTCCGGTTCTCATCATCGGCGCGATGTTGTTGTTGACGGGACATTCGGCTAAAGCCGGCCTGATCGGCGATGTTGTCGGCGTGCAATACTTTTACCCGTCGCTGGACAGTCTCTATCAGGACATGGGCACGCAGACCGTCGGCAGCGGCGGCGTTCTGTTCGCCGGTCTGGGCGGCGCTGCCGACCTCACCGTCGACGATACGACGCTCATGGCAAGTTTCGATCAAACGACGAGTTGGACGGGGACCACGTTCAACGGCTTTGTCTTGACCGACTTCAGCAACCCGCTGCCGGCCATCACCATCGATCCCGCGACAACCCTGGTGGGCCTGACCGATGCGGATTTGTCGGTGTCCGGCAACACATTCGCCCTGAACTGGGCAGGCCTGAGCTTCAGCCCCGATACCGTTCTCATCCTCGATGTCGCCAATGTTCCGGAGCCGGCAGCACTGCCCTTGGTGTGCGCCGGCTTGGTTGGCCTCTCGCGGATGCGCCGCCGGCGACGGCATCTCGCCGATGGGCCGCGCCTCGCCGATCCGTTCGCTTGAGCCGAAGCAAGGCCGTGCGGCATGGGAAGGAGGAAGTCCCATGTCGTGCAAAGCAAAAAGCCACCTGGTTCTCTCGCTCCACGCGCTTTCAGAAGCGGGCGGCCTGACAGCGGTCGAGCAGGTCGATCACCCCAGCTTCGTCGCCTGATTCCCCGACAGCCAAATTTCCCGAGCCGCGAAGGCCGGATCAGGTCTCCGACGGCGTCGCGCGCATCCCCCAGGCCTTCCGCGCTGCCCGCGGCCCGGGAGAAACCCAGTGTCGCCGACGCTCCGATCTGAGTCCGCCAGGCACCGCATCCAACGTTGGGGCATTCCCCATCAAAAGGCGAAATTTCTCATGACACCCCGGAATTTCAAAACGATTGCCACGACCATGCTCTCGGCAATGCTGGTGGTCCTTGTGAGTGTCATGGGCGTCCGTGCCTACGCTCAATCCAGTGCGACTCTATGGAGTGTCGCGACGATCCCCGGACAGATCGATTCGGACGATGGGCAGGCGGTGGAGTTGGGCGTTCGCTTCCGCGCCGCTGTCGATGGGCAGATTACCGGCATCCGGTTCTACAAGGCGCCGACCAATACCGGAATTCATGTCGGAAGCCTGTGGAACAATAGCGGGATGCTGCTGGCACAAGCGACATTCGGCGACGAGACCGCATCGGGATGGCAGCAGGTGAATTTTTCGACGCCCATCCCGATTGCCGCCAATGTCACGTTCGTCGCCTCCTACCATGCTCCTGTCGGCCATTATTCCGACGATCTGGACTATTTTGCCGGTGGCGACTACGTCAGTGGCAATCTGAGCGCCTTGCAGGACGGTACGGATGGGCAAAACGGCGTTTACCAGTATGGCAGCGACATCGCCCTACCGGCCAATACGTACCAGTCTACGAACTATTGGATCGACGTCACTTTTACCCCCGGGCCCAATCCGGCACCCCCCACGGCTCCGGCAAATCTGATCGCGAAAGCGGCAAGTGGTTCCCTGGTGAATTTGACCTGGACACCCAGCACGGACGTGGTCGGCATCGTCGCCTACCGGATTTTCCGCAACGGCGGCGCCGTCCCGCTGGCGCAAGCATCGGGTGCGAGCTATGCCGACAGCACCGTCGCTGCCGATACGACCTACAGCTATCAGGTGATGGCCCTGGATGCGGCCGGGAACGCGTCGGCACTTTCCAATGTCGCGGTTGTCCACACGCTGCCCCCTCAAGACACGACTCCGCCGACCGCGCCGGCCAATCTGTCGGCCGTGGTGGCGGGCGCGATCCAGGCGAACCTCTCGTGGGCGGCCAGCACGGACAATGTCGGCGTCGTCGGATATCTGGTTTTTCGAGGGGGCCAGCAAATCGCGAGCGTTCCAACGGTCGGTTATGCGGACAAGTCGATCGCGATCAACAACAGCTATACCTATTCGGTCAAAGCCTTCGACGCAGTGGGCAATATCAGCGCGGCATCCAATTCGGTCACGGTGTCGACTTCTCCGATCACCACCCCGGCCGGTTGCGGCTGCTCAGGAAATCCCGGCGTCCTCACATCCGACGCTCAGGGCGCCTGCCTGACCTATGCCGCTCCGTCGGGGCGCGCGCATAACATTACGTTCCGGTTCCATCAGCCCTATGCGTGCGGACAATATGCGACGGGCGAATATTTCGTCGTCGCGAAAGGGAGCGGCGGTGTCAATATCACGGCGATCGACCCGGCCAGCACCTCCGGCTATCACGGCGTGGACGTCAACCCGTCACCGCTGTTGGGTGCCTCGCAGCGTTGGGACATCCGCCTGGCCGACCATATCGCGTCGATGAGCCTGCCCTATACCGCTCAACCCGGCGACTCGGTCGTCAAGTTCGTCTCCAGCAATCCAGGCGGGAATTGCGGCTCCAATCCCGATCACGGCCTGAAATCCTGCGACCAGTTTGCCGCTGTATTGACTGTGCTGGGGGCGGCACCCGCAAATCCGGGCAAGCTCTTTCGCCCTCCTTACGTCGGCACTTACAAACCCACCTTCTCCACCGATCAATTGCAGGTGGATCAGCTGTTGCGGCTGAATTGCCCCGCGGCGACCTGCCCCGATCAGCCGAACCGCACCATCGCGGAAGCGTGGACGCATGGCTTGCGGTTGGACTATGTCGCGTCTTCGGTCAACAATGACTACATCCCGCCGGAGGATAATATTCCGGAAGGTCGCCCCTGGAGCACGGATATCTGGGCGCGCGACACAGACCTGATGGCCTGGCTCAATCTGGGCAACGTGTGCAGCACGGCCGCCACTGCCCCTTGCACGGCGGCACAGGACAATGCCGCCAAGCGCGCCACGCTGATCGGATTGGTCCAGCTCGGCATCGACACATGGGCCACGAACAAGGCGGGCGGCGATTTCGAGCGCGGCGGCGGCGGCAATAGCGGCGGCAAGCTGACCACCCTTTCCTTTGCAGCGACGATGCTCAACGACGCCGGAATGCTGGCTGACCTGGCGGCGATCAACGGCGCGAACATGTTTGAATCGGAAACGCTGTTCCAAGGCATCGGCACGGACGATCTGGGGTATCCCCTGGCGCTCTGGGGACAGCCGACCGATACGGAGGCCGGATATTGGGCCGGCATGACGGATTCCCATTCGACCGTACGGGACCCTTACGGCTACATCGATGGCGGCTTGCAAATCCGGTCGTCGCCCGACGACGAGGGATATCAGGGCAATACGTCGATGCCGATCAAATATACCGCACTCCTGTTGCGGCTCATGCCGGCATGGTCTGCGAACTGGCCGGAGCTGACGGTGTACGGGAGAACCCACAGCGTCGATTCCGTACTCGACTATGCGGATCGCTGGGTTCGCTTCGGCCGATGGACGCAGCCAGACCCTTGCGCGCCGTTGAGCGCGGGAGGGGGGCCGGATGGCCGTGGCGGGTGCATTCTGAGCGGCGGGACGCCCTCCGGCCGCTTCCCCTCGGCCCACGGCACGAGCGCCGATACCGGCAACAGAATGCGCAATTTCGGCGAACAGATGTGGAGCGCATTTCGATCCTGCGCACCGTCCCGGTCCTGCCCTGTGGTGCCGTAGCGAGCCAAAATGCTGCCTCGGCGTTCGTGGCCCCATTCCCGTGGTTCGACGTGAGCGACAATCATCGGGGCCACGCCCGCCGACGCACTGGCTTGGTCAGGTTCACCAGGACTTGACCAGCCGCCGCCGAGCGCTCGGAACGACCCGACCGCTGCCCGCGCCGCGTTGGCGCGGGTTTGAGCGAGTTCGTCTTGGGCAGCCAGCAGCTGCCGGTCGGCGTCCAGCACATCGGTTAGACTGATCACCCCGCCTTGATAGGCGGATTGGGAGGAATCCCTGGCGCGCATCAGCGCGACCGTTTCCGTCAGCAACTCCCGCGTCCGAGCTTCGCACTCGACCAGCGCCTTGAACGCGTTCTCCACGTCCTCGGCCGCGTGCAGGATCGATTGCCGGTAAGTCGCGAGCGCTTCGGCATTCGCACCGCGTGCACCGGCCACCTCTGCATCGACCTTGCCGAAATCGAATAGACGCCAGCGCAACCCAGCCGTCGCTTCGGGTTGGAATGTCGCGGCCTTGAACAGGTGACCCGCATTCAGGCTCTCGAACCCGAACAGGCCCGACAAGGAGAGCTTCGGATAGTAGTCGGAGATGGCGACGCCGATCTCGGCGTTGGACGCGGCGAGCCGGCGCTCGGCCGCGATGACGTCCGGCCGACGCCGGAGCACGTCGATCGGATCCGCTCCGTCCTCGATACGCGGGATGATTGGAATTGGAGCGACGGCCGCCAGCTCGTCGGCGTAAGTGCCGGGCTGGGCACCCATGAGAACATCGAGCCGGTTCAACTCGGCTTCAAGATCGATCCGAAGTGGCGGAACGCTTGCGCGTGCCTGGGAAAGCAGCGCCTCGGCCTGCGCCTGCTCGCGATCCGTAGCCGTCCCGCGCACACGGCGCTGGCTCACGATGTCCACGAGATGCTTGTCCGTGGCAATCTGGTCGGCCGCGACGGCAAGCCGGGCTTGGTCCCCGCGAACCCGGAAATACGCATCCGCAGCGTCCGCCGCGATCGAAATTCGGGTCCCCATCTGCGCGGCCTCAGCCGCTTCCGCTTCGGCCGCCGCCGCCTCCGAGTCACGCCGCAGGCCGCCGAACAGGTCGATTTCCCAACTGGCGCCGACGCCGACGTCATAGAGCGTCTGGTTCCGGTCATAGCCCGGCAGGTGGTGAGCAATTGTGCCGGTGGGACTGTCGAGCGATTGATGGATCGGGCTTGCCGAAGCGTTTAAGTCTGCGATCGGGAACAACTGCGCGCCAGCGGCGCGCGCTGCCGCACGGGCTTGATCGACGCGTGCGATCGATGCCGCCAGATCAAGATTTTGATCGAGCGCGCGCTCAACAATGCGGGTCAGCTCCAGGTCTCGAAACCCGGTCCACCAGGTGTCGAGGACTGGTGCCGGCGGACGAGAGCTCCGGGCCGCGACGGCACCTTCGTTGTGGAACGCGCTCAGCGCGGGTTGCGGGGCGCTGTAGTCGGGACCGACTTCGCAGGCCGACAAGCCGCCTAACACGATTATGCTCGCGCCGAGCGGCCCGACTGACCTTACCAATCGGCGAGGTGCAGTCGGCGCTGTCGCTTTCGATCGATACGTCCTCAAGTGCGTCATGGTGGCAGCCCCAGATCAGCCTGAGGAGTGAAGTAGAGAATTATGATAAATTTGTCAACTTATCACTTGTCACTGTATTGTAAATCGACGGCTCGCGCTCGTTCTGCCTGGAGGGACGCTGAAGCCCACGCTCCCATCAACGGAACGTGGTTTCGCGTTTGCGCGGAATCCGATTTGCGGTAGGAGGATTGAATGGAAGACAACGAAAACAAAACGCAAGACGGCCCTGAGCCGGCTGGCCGGCGCGGCCCTCCCGAGCATGAGCGCCGCGTCCAGATCATTGCGGCGGCAGACGAGCATTTCCGCCGATATGGCTATGACAAAACCACGGTTGCCGACATCGCGCGGTCGATTGGTCTCTCCAGCGCCTATATCTATAAGTTCTTCGATTCCAAGCAGGCGGTGGGTGAAGCCGTATGCCGAATTTGCCTGGGCAGGATACAGCAGGAGCTGGCGGCCATCGCGGCGGAAGACACGCCGGCCATCGACAGAATTCGACGCTTCTACAAGAGCTTAGGCGCGCAAGGCGTGCAGCTGCTGTTCAACGAGCGGAAACTTCATGACATCGTCGCCGCCGCGATCGACGGCCGTTGGCTCGTCATTAAAGGCCACGAAAAGGCGTTGCTCGCACTGATCCAGCAGATCGTCACGGACGGTCGCGCGTCCGGCGAATTCGAGCGGAAAACGCCAATGGACGAAACTTGCAAGGCTATCCTGCAGACCATGCAGCCGTTCCTCCATCCGGTGATGCTCGAACAGAATTTCGACGACATAGAGGAGAATACGGGGGTGGTGGCGAACCTCGTGCTCAGGAGTCTGGCACCATAATGTGAATTGTGACGACTTGACGTACTCGTAACTCGTCCCTAAATTGGGCCATCCTCTTTGATGGAGCCCGGCTATGCCGCGAGTGCATTCAAGTCTTCCCGTGTTGGCGATGGCCGCCGCACTCGGTCTCGCCGGTTGCAAGCCGAGCGAGCCGGACGCCAGAGTCGGCGCACCGCTCGTCCGCGTCACCTCGGTGAAGCCGGCCGGTGCGGCCGATCGCAGCTTCACAGGCATCGTGTCGGCGCGGGTCCAGAGCGATCTGGGCTTCCGCGTCCCAGGCAAGATCGTCGAGCGGCTGGTCGATACCGGACAAACCGTCCGGTCGGGCCAAGCGCTGATGAAGATCGACCGCACCGATTTGGCCCACGCCATCACCGCACAGACCGGGGCGGTTGCCGCCGCCAAGGCGCGAGAAATCCAGGCGGTTGCCGACCAAGCGCGCTATCGCGATCTCATCAAAACCGGCGCGGCATCGGTCCAGGCCTACGACCTCGCCAAAGCCGCCGCCGACAGCGCTCGCGCAATGCTGTCGGCGGCCGAAGCTCAGGCGAAAGTTGCCAAGAACGAAGGCGATTATTCGGAGCTGCGGGCTGAAGCGGATGGTGTGGTCGTCGAAACCCTGGCGGAGCCCGGACAGGTCGTCACCGCGGGACAGACAGTCATCGTTTTGGCCCATGCGGGTCCCCGCGAGGCCAAGGTCGCCTTGCCCGAAGGCGTGCGTCCCGCCCTGGGGTCGGAGGTCTCGTCAAGCCTCTACGGTCATGCCGACGTACGCGCGGCGGCCAAGCTGCGGCAACTGTCGGACGCGGCTGACGTCCAGACCCGGACATTCGAAGCGCGCTATGTCCTCGAAGGCGATGCGGCCAATGCGCCGCTCGGGAGCACCGTCACGATCCATCTACCGCTCTCTTCGCCGGAAGGCTCCTTCGAGGTGCCGCTTGGCGCGATCGACGATGAGGGCAAGGGACCGGGCGTCTGGGTTCTGGATGCCAAGGCCCTGACGGTTTCGTTCCATCCGGTGAAGATCGCGCAGTTGGGCGGGGAGACCGTAACCGTGACCGGTGGCGTGGCGATCGGCGACCAGGTCATTGCGATCGGCGGCCATCTGCTTCACGACGGCCAGCAGGTTCGGCGCGCCGACGATCAGAGTGCCACCAAGTGAGCGGCTTCAATCTCTCCGCACTCGCGGTTCGCGAGCGCGCCGTCACCCTCTTTCTCCTGGTGGCGATCACCCTCGCCGGCATTTTCGCCTTTCTCCAGCTCGGCCGTGCCGAAGATCCGGCCTTCACGATCAAGGTGCTGACGGTCTCGGCCGTCTGGCCCGGCGCCACGGCCGAAGAGATGCAGAACCTGGTCGCCGAACCGCTGGAAAAGCGACTGCAGGAGCTGCGTTGGTACGATCGGGTCGAGACTATTGCCCGCCCCGGCCTCGTCCTGATGACCTTGCAATTGCTCGACAAGACGCCGCCGTCCGACGTGGCCGAACAGTTTTATCAGGCCCGCAAAAAACTGGGCGACGAGGCGCACAAGCTGCCCCAAGGCGCGTTCGGGCCATTCATCAATGACGAATATTCCGACGTGAGCTTCGCGCTCTATGCCGTCAAGGCCAAGGGCATGCCCCCGCGCGAGCTGACCCGCGAAGCCGAGACGCTGCGTCAGAGGCTGCTCCATGTTCCCGGCGTGAAGAAAGTTGATCTCCTGGGCGAACGGCCCGAGCGGATCTTTGTTGAATTTTCCTACGCCCAGCTCGCGACGCTCGGCGTGAGCCCGCGCGACGTCTTCGACGCATTGCAGCGCCAGAACGTCGTGACCCCATCGGGTTCGATCGATACCAATGGACCCCAGGTGTTCGTTCGCCTCGATGGTGCCTTCGACGATCTTCAGAAGATCGCCGATACCCCCATCGTCGCCGGCGGTCGGACGCTGAAGCTGTCCGACATCGCGGAGGTGAAGCGCGGTTACGAAGATCCGCCCACCTATCTCATTCGGCATGAGGGCGATCCGGCGATGGAGCTGAGCGTCGTCATGCAGGATGGCTGGAACGGCCTGGAGCTGGGCAAATCGCTCGACGCCGAGGAAAAGAAGATCGCCACGGTCCTTCCGGTCGGCCTCGCCTTCACGAAGATCAGCGACCAGGCGGTCAATATCAGCGAAGCAGTCGACGAGTTCATGCTGAAGTTCTTCGTGGCGCTCGGCGTGGTCATGCTGGTGAGCTTGCTCAGCCTCGGCTGGCGGGTTGGCGTCGTGGTTGCGGCCGCCGTTCCGCTGACCCTGGCCGCCGTCGTCGTCATCATGCTTGCAACAGGCCGGGTGTTCGATCGCATCACGCTGGGTGCGCTGATCATCTCGCTCGGCCTGCTGGTCGATGATGCGATCATCGCGATCGAGATCATGGTGGTCAAAATGGAAGAGGGATGGGACCGCATTAAGGCGGCGTCCTATGCCTGGAGCCATACGGCAGCCCCGATGCTTTCCGGCACGCTCGTGACAATCATCGGCTTTACGCCGGTCGGTTTCGCCCGGTCGACGGCCGGCGAATATGCCGGAAATATTTTCTGGATCGTCGGATTTGCGCTGATCACGTCCTGGGTCGTCGCGGTCGTGTTCACCCCCTATCTCGGCGTCAAGCTGTTGCCGAATATCAAGCCGATCGCCGGCGGCCATGCCGCGATCTATTCGACGCCGCGATACCGGCAGCTCCGCAGGCTGATTGCCTGGGCTGTCCGGCGTAAGTTTCTGGTCGCCGGCTCCGTCCTGGGCGTGTTCCTATTGGCCGGCGTCGGCATGGGTGCCGTGAAGCAACAATTCTTCCCGGCTTCCGATCGCCCCGAAGTCCTGGTCGAGGTGCAGATGCCGGAAGGCACCAGCATCGAGGCGACCAGCACCACGACCGCCAAGGTCGAGGCGTGGCTGAAGCAGCAGCCCGAGGCGAAAATCGTCACAGCCTATATCGGCCAGGGCGCACCACGCTTCTTCTTCTCCTACAATCCGGAGCTGCCGGATTCGTCCTTCGCGAAAATCATCGTGCTCACCCCAGACGAGAAAGCGCGCGATCGCCTGAAGCTGCGCCTTCGGCAGCGGATTGCCGACGGCCTGGCACCCGAAGCGCGCCTGCGTGCCGTCCAACTCGTGTTCGGTCCTTATTCGCACTTCCCGGTCAATTTCCGGGTGATGGGGCCGGACGTTGCGAAGCTGCGCGACATCGCAACCCAGGTGGGAGACGTCATGCGGGCGAACCCGCATACCCGGCAGGTCAACCAGGACTGGGGCCAGCGTCAGCCGACGATCCATTTCGTCCTGGACCAGGACCGGCTCCGGTTGATCGGCCTGAACTCGAGCGACGCTGAGGAGCAGATCCAGTTCCTCCTGACCGGCACACCGGTGACCGAGGTCCGCGAAAATATCCGCATCGTCGACGTGATGGCGCGCAGCGCTGGTCCCGACCGTCTCGATCCGGCAAAGCTCGGGAACCTGACGCTGACGAGCCATGACGGTCGCCTGATCCCGCTCGGCCAGATCGGCCATGTCGAGATCCGGCCGGAGGACCCGATCCTGCGGCGCCGGGATCGGACACCGACCATCACGGTGCAAAGCGATCTCGACGAGACGCTGCAGCCGCCGCAGGTGTCGATGGAAATTCAGAAAGCCTTGGCACCGATCATCGCTCAACTGCCCGACGGGTATCGCATCGAGACCGGCGGCAACATCGAGGACTCTGGCAAGGCGAATGCCGCTTTGGCGCCGCTGTTCCCGATCATGATCCTGCTGACCTTGCTCGTGCTTGTGCTGCAGGTCCGTTCGATCTCGGCGATGTTCATGGTGTTCTTGACGGCGCCGCTCGGCCTGGTCGGGACGGTGCCGGTGCTGCTGCTGTTCCATCAGCCGTTCGGTTTCAACGCGATCCTGGGCCTGATCGGCCTCTCCGGCATCCTGATGCGGAACACGCTGATCCTGATCGGCCAGATCCACACCAACCAGGAAGAGGGTCTCGACACCTACCATGCGGTGGTGGAGGCCACGGTCCAGCGGGCGCGTCCCGTGCTTCTGACCGCTCTCGCTGCAGTGCTGGCGTTCATTCCGCTCACGCAGTCGGTCTTCTGGGGCTCCATGGCCTACACGCTGATCGGCGGCACGGCCGGAGGCACGGTCATGATCCTGGTTTTCCTGCCGGCGCTCTATGCTATCTGGTTCAAGGTTCGCCCGACGGAACCCGCAACCGCAACCGACTGATCGATCTCGCAACTTCACCCCGGCCTGTGCTTCGAAGGAGGCTTGGACCTATCGCGTTCATGGGGCGTGGCTGCAGCAAGGCCCGGCGGCTTCATCCGGGAAAGCCTGATCCAGCATGGCCTCCAGTGCCGCAACGCCAGGGCGCGGCGAGCCGGACATGCGACCGAGCAGATCCAGCCAGGTCTCCTCACCGGCATGGTCAAGGATGTGGCGCACCCTGGCCGCAACGAACGCGCCTGCCGTGACGCCCTCAGCCAAGGCGTCGTGACGAACCCTTGCCACCATCTCCGGGCTACTGATGACGGCCAGGATTTCGCCCGCCGTGGTCTCATTCGTCAGTTCCTTCAGAATGTCGCCGAACATCGTTCCCTCCTATTGCACGAGCGGCGATGTCGCGGCCGGCAGATCGAAGCCGTCGATCTGTGCCTGTCCCGCGATCAGCGCGATATATTGCGCGACGGCGCGGCGCCATGTGCGCTCTTCGAGATAGGCCGCAATCCGATCGCGCACGGCCTCGAATGGCAGGGTTTGGCCATCAACCTTACGGTCGAGGCGAAGGACGTGAACGCCATAGGGCGTGCGCACGACGGTCGGACAGATCTGGCCGGGCTCCATCGTCACCAGAAACGTATCGAACTCCGAGGTCGTTTCGCCGCGGACGATCTGTCCGAGCCGCCCGCCTTCCGTCGCGGAGGGACAGTCGGAGAGGCTGCGCGCGAGACTGTCGAACCGACCGGGGTGCTTCATCAGCTCCGCCAGAAGTCCCTCTGCCTGGTCGACGGCCTTGTCGTAGGCGACGGCATCGTCCTGTCTGGCCTTGAACAGGATATGGGCTGGCTCGTACAGATCGGGGCTTCGAAAACGCGCCAGATGGCCGTCGTAGTAGCGCCGGCAGACGGTCTCGTCGGCGTTGGGCGTCCGGATCTCGCGTTCCAGGAGCGTCCGGATCAGCGCCTCCTCCTCCGTCTCCCGCGCGCCGTCCTGCAGACGCGGCTCAGCCGTGAGATCCAGGGCCCAGGCTTGCTGCAACAGCAGCTCCCGGATCACGAGTGCGCGAGTCGCCTCATCCCACGCGACCTGCGGCGTCGCCGCCGCGTGGTTCTGGACTTCGCGGGCGATGGCGGCGTGTGGGATGGCGACGTCGTTGATCGTGATGGTCTGCATGGCTCAATCCTCCCCGGCGGGCTGTGGCAAGGCGGCACCGAGCGGCTTCGGCGTGAGGTCCGCCAGGGTCATCGACTGGTCGCGGGCCCCGCCAGCGATCCGGCGTTTCGTCCGCACGACCTGGTAGCCGGTTCGTCCCAGGTACCAGACCGGGGCGCTCCAGACATGAACCAACCGGGTGAACGGAAAGACCAGGAAGATGGTCATGCCCAGGAACAGGTGCAGCTTGAAGATCGGGCTGACGTCGAGGATGAGCGCGGCCGCGGCCGGATGAAGCGTCACGATGCCCTGCGCCCAGTCCATGAACTTGACCATCTCGGATCCGTCGAGGTGCTGTGCCGAAATCGCGATCGTCGTCAAGCCGAGCGTCAGTTGGGCGTAGAGCATCAGCAGGATGGCGATGTCGCCAACGCTGGAGTTCTTGCGGATGCGGGCATCGAACAACCGGCGATGAACCAGCAGGGAGGTCCCGACGAAACAGGCGGCCCCGGCGATGCCGCCGACGCTCATCGCCAGGAGCTGCTTGAAGGTGTGGCTGATACCGAGGGCATCGAAAATCACCACCGGCGTCAGCAGCCCGACTATATGACCGCCGAAGATGATGAGGATGCCGACATGGAACAGGTTGGAGCCCCAGACCAGCTGCCGCTTGCGCAGCAACTGGCTCGATCCCGTGCGCCAGGTATATTGCGATGCGTCAAAGCGTAGCAGGCTGCCGAGCAGGAATACGGTCAGACAGACATAAGGATACCAGCCGTAGAGCACGCCGTTCAAATAAGTCGCCATGGTCAGTTCCCTCAGGCCGCCGTCACGGCGTGGGTCGCGGCGCGAAGCCGCCGGCCGAGCCGCTCGGCACCGCATGTGTCCACCTGCTCGCCAGGCCCGAAATGGACTGCTGCTTCCTCCCACGCGGCGTCGAGTGCCACGAGATCGTTCGGATCGTCGTGTTCGATCGCAGGCACGACCGCATCCGGCGCATTCGCCAGCGTCGCGAGCGACTGGAATACGGCGGCATAGGTGCTGTGGCGCCCAGTGAGCCGGTCGGCCAGCGACTGGAGAATGCCGGCGGGTTCGGCGAGCAGGCTGCGGGCCTCGTCCTCCGGCACGAGCGAAAGGAATTCCAGGAACAATGGCAGGAAATCCGGCAGCTCGCCCGCCGTCGGCTCCAGGCCGTGGGTGCGATAGAGCTCGATCAGATCTGCCATGGCCTGGCCACGATCGCGGCTTTCGCCGTGAACATGCTCGAACAGGTGCAGCGACAGCGTGCGGCTGCGATCGAACAGTGCGAAATAGCGCTCCTGCAGGTCGTAGACGTCCCGTTTGGTCAACTCGATCAGCAGGACATCGATCGCGGCACGCTCCGCAGCCGGGATCAGGCCTTCCTCGGCCAGCGTCAGGGCGATCTCGCCGGCCGCAGCCTGCAGCGCTTCGGTCGGATAGGAGATGAGGGCCGCGAGGGCCCGGTAGGTACGGGCCATCATTGCACCTCCATCGGGGTCTTGGGCTTCTTCGCGTCGAACAAGCTGAAGCCGGTTTTGCCGGAACAGCCTTCGCCGAAGGAGAAGCCGCACGAGCCGCGCATCTGGAACGTATCCTCGCCGGTTTCGCGATGCGCGGTCGGGATGACGAACCGGTCCTCGTAATTGGCGATCGCCATGAGCTGATACATGTCCTCGATGTCCTGGCTCGAGAGCCCGACGTCCTCGGCGATCCGATCGACGATGACGCCATCGACGGTCTTGGCCCGCATGTAAGCGCGCATAGCCAGCATCCGCTCGAGGGCCGCGGTGATCGGCGCGGTGCGACCGGCAGTCAGCAGATTGGCCAGGTATTCGACCGGAATGCGCAGCGACTTCACGTCCGGCATGCCGCCGACCATGCCAAGGTCGCCCTTGGCCGCGGCGGCCTGGATCGGCGACAGCGGCGGGACGTACCAGACCATCGGCAGGGTGCGGTATTCCGGATGCAGCGGGAAGGCGATCTTCCAGTCCATCGCCATCTTCCAGACCGGCGACTTCTTCGCGGAGTCGAGCCAGGCGTCGGAGATGCCGTCCAGGCGCGCCTGGGCCTGCACGGCCGGATCGAACGGGTCGAGGAAGACCTTGAGCTGCGCCTCGTAGAGGTCGCCCTCGTCCGGCACGGACGCGGCTTCCTCTATACGGTCGGCGTCATACAGGATCACGCCCAGATACCGGATGCGGCCGACGCAGGTCTCCGAACAGACGGTCGGCTGACCGGCCTCGATGCGCGGGTAGCAGAAGGTGCATTTCTCGGATTTGCCCGAGGACCAGTTGTAATAGATCTTCTTGTAGGGGCAGCCCGACACGCACATGCGCCAGCCGCGGCACTTGTCCTGGTCGATCAGGACGATACCGTCCTCCTCGCGCTTGTAGATGGCACCGGACGGGCAGACGGCGGCACAGGCCGGATTGAGGCAATGCTCGCATAGCCGCGGCAGGTACATCATGAAAGTGTTCTCGAAGGCGCCGTAGATCTCCTTCTGCACGCCCTCGAAATTGCTGTCCTTGGAGCGGTCCGCGAACTTGCCGCCGAGGATCTCCTCCCAGTTCGGCCCCCACTCGATCTTCTCCATCCGCTCGCCGGTGATCAGCGAGCGTGGACGGGCCGTCGGCATGACCTTACCCTCGGGCGCGGTCTGGAGATGGCCGTAATCGAAGGTGAACGGCTCGTAATAATCGTCAATTTCGGGCAGGTCGGGATTGGCGAAGATATTCGACAGAATACGCCACTTGCCGCCGATGCGCGGTTCGATCGCACCGCCCCGGCGACGGACCCAGCCGCCTTTCCATTTGTTCTGATTCTCCCAGTCCTTCGGATAGCCGATGCCGGGCTTGGTCTCGACATTGTTGAACCAGGCGTATTCCATGCCCTCGCGGCTGGTCCACACATTCTTGCAGGTGACCGAGCAGGTATGGCACCCGATGCATTTGTCGAGGTTCAGCACCATCGCGATCTGCGCCCGAACCTTCATGCCACGTGCTCCTTCTGCCGCGTGGCGGGACCGGACCCGTCCAGCCAGTCGATCTTGTCCATGCGTCGGATGACGACGAACTCGTCGCGATTGCTCCCGACGGTGCCGTAGTAGTTGAAGCCGTAGCTCTGCTGGGCGTAGCCGCCGATCATGTGGGTCGGCTTCAGCACGACGCGCGTCACCGAGTTATGGATGCCGCCGCGCTGGCCGGTGACCTCGCTGCCCGGCATGTTCACGATCTTTTCCTGGGCGTGATACATCATCACCATGCCGGGATTGACCCGCTGCGAGACGACCGCGCGCGCCACCAGGGCACCATTGGTGTTGTAGGCCTCGACCCAATCATTGTCGGCGATGCCGACCTGGGCGGCGTCCGTCTCGCTGATCCAGATGCAGGGCCCGCCCCGGCTCAGGGTCAGCATCAGCAGATTGTCGGTGTAGGTGCTGTGGATGCCCCATTTCTGGTGGGGCGTGACGAAGTTCAGCACGATTTCCGGATTGCCGTTGCCGTACTTGCCCTTGACCTGCGCCGTTCCCTTGGTGTCGACCGGCGGCCGCCAGGTGACCAGCGCCTCGCCGAACGCCCGCATCCAGAGATGGTCCTGATAGAGCTGCTGCCGGCCGGTCAGTGTGCGCCAGGGAATGCGCTCGTGGACATTGGTGTAGCCGGCGTTGTAGCAGACCGTCTCGCTCTCGATACCGGACCAGGTCGGCGAGGAAATGATCTTGCGCGGCTGCGCCACGATATCGCGGAAGCGGATCTTCTCGTCTTCCTTGGCGAGCGCCAGATGGGCGTGCTCGCGTCCCGTCAGCTTGCTCAAGGCCTGCCAGGCCTTGACCGCGACCTCGCCGTTGGTTTCGGGCGCCAGACTCAGGATCGCTTCGATCGCGTCGATGTCGGTTTCCAGTTTCGGCTGTCCCGCGGCGGGACCGGAACGGACCGTACCGTTGAGCGCCCCCAGGAATTCGACCTCGTGCCTGGTGTCCCAGCCGATGCCCTTGCCGCCGTTGCCGTTTTGCTTCAGCAGCGGCCCGATTGCGGTGAAGCGCGCGTAGAGGTTCGGGTAGTCGCGCTCGACCACGGCGACCGAGCACATGGTCCGGCCCGGCACCGGCTCGGTGCCGTCGTGCTTCCAATCCTCGACGCCATAGGGCTGGGCCAACTCGCCCGGCGTGTCGTGCAGCACCGGCGTCAGCACCACGTCGGTCTCGCAGCCGAGCACTTCGGGGCAGATCTTCGAGAAGGCGGCGGCAATGCCCTTATAGATGTCCCAGTCGGTGCGGGCTTCCCAGGCCGGATCCACCGCCGCCGTCAGTGGATGGATGAAGGGATGCATGTCCGAGGTGTTGAGGTCGTTCTTCTCGTACCAGGTCGCCGTCGGCAGCACGATGTCGGAGTACATGCAGGTGGTGGACATGCGGAAGTCGAGCGTCACCAGCAGGTCGAGCTTCCCCTCCGGCGCCTTGTCGTGCCAGGCCACCTCCTGCGGCTTCTCGCGCCCTTCGGCGCCCAGATCCTTGCCCAGCACGCCGTTGGGGGTCCCCAACAGGTGCTTCAGGAAATATTCGTGCCCCTTGCCGGACGAGCCCAGCAGGTTCGAGCGCCAGACGAACATGTTGCGCGGCCAATTGGCCGGATCGTCCGGATCGTGACAGGACATCTCCAGCGCGCCGGACTGAAGCGATTTAGCGACGAATTCCTTGGGCTCGAGCCCGGCGGCCTCGGCCCTGGCGGCGATCGTCAGGGGGTTCTGCTTCAGCTGCGGGGCTGAGGGCAGCCAGCCCATGCGTTCGGCTCGGACATTGTAGTCGATCATCGACCCGGACCAGTCGCCATCCGGCGCGAGCGGCGACAGGATCTCCGAGACCTTGAGCGTCTCGTAGCGCCATTGATCGGTGTGGGCATAGAAGAACGAGGTGCCGTTCATCTGACGCGGTGGGCGACACCAGTCGAGCCCGAAGGCGACCGGCAGCCAGCCGGTCTGCGGACGCAGCTTTTCCTGGCCGACATAATGCGACCAGCCGCCGCCGGACTGGCCGACACAACCGCACAGGATCAGCAGGTTCATGATCCCGCGGTAGGTCATGTCCATGTGGTACCAATGGTTCACACCGGCGCCGAGGATGACCATGGAACGGCCGCTGGTCTTCTCGGCATTGGTCGCGAACTCGCGGGCGACGTGGATGATGTGGGCGCGGGGCACCCCCGTCACGCGTTCCGCCCAGGCCGGCGTATAGGGCTCGTCCTGGTCGTAATCCGACGCGACACCCCCGCCGCCCAGGCCGCGGTCGAGCCCGTAGTTGGCGCACAGCAGATCGAACACGGTGGCGACCGGAGTCTCGCCGTCCTTGAGCATCAGGGTGCGGATCGGCACGACGCGGGTGACGATTCCTGGATGTTCGGTCGCGGTGAAGCCGTTGGTAGCGGCGCCGCCGAAATAAGGAAAGGCGACCTCTTCCGTCGTCCCGCGCTCGATCTGGCTCAGCTGCAGCAACGTATCCGTGCCGTCGCTGCGACGGGGTTCGAGGTTCCACTTGCCGTCCTCGCCCCAGCGGAAGCCGATCGAGCCGAGCGGCACCACCGGACTGCCGTCGGCATCGAGCGCTACGGTCTTCCAGGCGGGATTGTTCGCCTCGCCCAGTTCGGCCGCGAAATCGTCGGCGCGCACCAGGCGGTCGGGCACATACCGCCCGTCCTTCTCGACCAGGCGGACCAGCATCGGCAGGTCGGTATATTGCCGAACGTAGCTCTCGAAATACTCGACTTTGCGGTTCAGATGGTATTCCCGCAGGATGACATGGCCCATGGCCATCGCCAGCGCGGCGTCGGTGCCTTGCTTCGGGTGCAGCCACAGATCGGCGAACTTGGTCGCCTCGGCATAGTCCGGCGAGATCACGGCACTCTTGGTGCCCTTGTAACGGACCTCGGTATAGAAATGCGCGTCGGGCGTGCGCGTCTGCGGCACGTTCGAGCCCCAGATGATCAGGTATCCGGCGTTGTACCAGTCGGCACTTTCCGGCACGTCGGTCTGTTCGCCCCAGGTCATCGGGCTGGCCGGCGGCAGGTCGCAATACCAGTCGTAGAACGACAGGCAGACGCCGCCCAGCAGCGACAGATAGCGCGCGCCGGCGGCATAGGACACCATCGACATCGCCGGGATCGGCGAGAAGCCGATCACGCGGTCCGGGCCGTGGGTCTTCACGGTATAGGCGTTCGCGGCGGCGATGATCTCGTTGACCTCGTCCCAACCCGCGCGGACGAGGCCGCCAAGCCCGCGCTTGCTCGTGTAGCTCGCACGGTGCTCCGGGTTTTCGACGATCGAGGCCCAGGCGGCGACCGGCGTCAACCTTCCGCGTGCCTCGCGCCACAGCTTGAGCAGACGTCCACGCACCATCGGGTGCTTCACGCGGTTGGCGGAATAGAGGTACCAGGAATAGCTGGCACCGCGGGCGCAGCCACGCGGCTCATGGTTCGGCAGGTCCGGCCGCGTGCGCGGGTAATCGGTCTGCTGGGTCTCCCAGGTCACGATCCCGCCCTTGACGTAGATCTTCCAAGAGCAGGAGCCGGTGCAGTTCACACCATGGGTCGAGCGCACGATCTTGTCGTGCTGCCAGCGCTTTCGATAGCTGTCCTCCCAGTCGCGCGGTTCGTCGGTGACGATGCCATGGCCATTGGAGAACGTGTCGACCTGCTTCTTGAAGAAGGTCAGCCGATCGAGAAAGTGGCTCATTCTCACCCCTGCGGTTCGTGACGGCCCACTCAAGCGGGACGTGACAGCGAGGATGGAGATTGAGCATTGCCCCAGGCACGGACATTGATTCAGATCAATCGACGTCGCGATTCGGATGCGCGGAAGCCTTGTCCAGTGCCTGGGCCCGTTGATTCCTGAATAGCCATGCTAACCGAGAGCAGATCGCGGCCTTCCTCAAGAAGCGCGGAGTACCCGGCGTGAACTGCGAGCGTATTTGATCCAAGTCAACGAGAGGCACCCAGGTCGAGAGTAGGTTTTGCTCGAATCAGCCCATTGCCCCGTCCATCGACGGGGCCCGCCAAGGGATGCCGAGCATGCCGCAGACGATCGATCCCCACTCAAACCAGATCCTGGGCGTGAGTACGCTCGCCTTCACCGTCTGTTTCGCCGTCTGGTCGATTTTTTCGATCATCGGCATCGGCATCAAGCAGCAGCTTGGCCTCGACGATACGGAGTTCGGCCTGCTGGTCGGCACGCCGATCCTGAGCGGATCGCTGATCCGCCTGGTGCTCGGCATCTGGACCGATCGTATCGGTGGCCGCATTCTCTTCACGCTGGTCATGCTGGCCGGCGCCGCGGCGACGTTCCTGCTGTCATTTGCCCATACCTACCCGATGCTGCTGGTCGCGGCCTTGGGCGTCGGCATCGCCGGTGGCTCCTTCGCGGTCGGCATCGCCTATGTGTCGCGCTGGTATCCCAAGGAAAAGCAGGGAACCGCGCTCGGCATCTTCGGCATGGGCAATGTCGGCGCCGCGGTGACCAAGCTGCTGGCGCCGATGGTGATGATCGCGTTCGGCTGGACCATGGTGGCACAGGTCTGGGCGGCCGCTCTGGCCGTGATGGCGATCGTCTTCTGGTTCACGACAAGCGATGATCCGGTGATGCGGGCCCGGCAAGCGGGTGCGGCCAAGCCGCTGTCCCTGGCCGAGCAGTTGGCGCCCCTTGCCGACGCCCGGGTCTGGCGCTTCTCGCTCTATTATTTCTTCGTCTTCGGCGGCTTCGTGGCACTGGCCCTGTGGCTGCCGCATTTCTACGTCGGCGCCTATCACCTGAACATCGCAACCGCGGGCCTGCTGGGCGCCGCCTACTCGATCCCGGGCAGCTTGTTCCGGGTCTATGGCGGCGTACTGGCCGATAAGGTCGGCGCGCGCCGGGTGATGTACTGGTCGTTCGGCGCGGCCATCGCCTGCACCTTCGCGCTGTCCTACCCGGCGACGGACTATATCGTCCATGGCATCCACGGCGATCTGCAGTTCAGCTTCGACCTGGGCGTCGTTCCCTTCACCATGATCGCCTTCGTGCTCGGGTTCTTCATGGCGATCGGCAAGGCGGCGGTCTATCGCCACATCCCGATCTATTATCCGGACCATGTCGGGCCCGTCGGCGGTGCCGTCGGTATGATCGGCGGCCTGGGCGGCTTCGTGATGCCCATCGCTTTCGGCCTGATGAACGATCTGACCGGCTTGTGGACCAGCTGTTTCATGCTGCTGTTCCTGGTTGCGGTCGTGAATCTGGTCTGGATGCACGGCGCCATTCTGCGCTCGGAGCGGACAACGACAACGACGGATCGCCGCTTCCTGCCGGAGTTGCAGCCGCAGGGCGCGGTGCTGACCGAATGGGCGCCGGAAAGCGAGAGCTTCTGGACCAGGACCGGGCGGCGGATCGCGACGCGCAACCTGTGGATCTCGATCCCTGCCTTGCTTCTCGCCTTCGCGGTCTGGATGGTCTGGTCGGTCGTGGTCGTGAACCTGCCGGCGATCGGCTTCAAATTCTCGCCCGACGAGCTGTTCTGGCTTGCGGCGCTGCCCGGCCTGTCGGGCGCCATTCTGCGCGGCTTCTACGCCTTCATGGTGCCGATCTTCGGCGGGCGGACCTGGACGACCTTTTCGACCGCCTCGTTGCTGGTGCCCGCAATCGGTATCGGCCTGGCCGTGCAGCATCCCGAGACGCCCTATAATGTGTTCCTGATCCTGGCGCTGTTGTGCGGGCTGGGCGGCGGTAATTTCGCCTCGTCGATGGCCAACATCAGCTTCTTCTATCCGAAGGCGGGCAAGGGCCAGGCACTGGCGCTCAACGCCGGCCTCGGCAACCTCGGCGTCTCGGCGGTGCAGTTTCTGGTGCCTGTCGTGATCACCCTCGGGCTGTTCGGCGGCTTCGGCGGCATGCCGCAGACGGCGGCCGTCGCCGGGACGACCAAGCAGATCTGGCTGCAGAACGCCGGCTTCGTCTGGGTGCCGCTGATCCTGGTCGCGACCGTCGCCGCCTGGTTCGGCATGAACGACATCGCGTCGGCCAAGGCGTCCTTCGCCGATCAGGCCGTGATCTTCAAACGCAAGCACACCTGGATCCTGTGCTGGCTCTATACCGGCACCTTCGGCTCCTTCATCGGCTATTCCGCGGGCTTCCCGCTGCTGACCAAGGTGTTGTTTCCGGGCGTGAACCCCGTTGCCTATGCCTTCCTCGGCCCATTGGTCGGCGCCGCCAGCCGGTCGCTGACCGGCTGGATGGCCGATCGCTGGGGCGGCGCGCGCGTCACGATCTGGGTCTATGTCACCATGATCGCCGCCGTGGCCGGCGTGTTGTTCTTCATCGGTATCAAGGACCAGCCCGACGCCTTCTGGGGCTTCCTCGGCATGTTCCTGCTGCTGTTCGCGGCCAGCGGCGTCGGCAATGCCTCGACCTTCCAGATGATGCCGGCGATCTTCAGCACGCTGCTGCAGCGCCAGGCTGCCGGACGGGGTGCCGAAGCGACCGAGGCGGCCCAGCGCGACGCCGCCAAGGAAGGTGCCGCCGTGCTCGGCTTCACCTCGGCGGTCGCCGCGATCGGCGCCTTCTTCATTCCGAAGAGCTTCGGCAGCTCGATCACCGCGACCGGCGGACCCGGGGCGGCGCTGATCGGCTTCGTCGTCTTCTACCTGATCTGCCTGGTCATGACCTGGTGGTTCTACACCCGGCGGTCGGCCGAGGTGCGGCTGGATGGTGCCGCAAAAGTCGAAGGCCTCGGTCTTCCCGCGACGGCACCGGCCGATGGCATTGCGCCTTGAACAGTTTTAGGAGGGGATCGTGAAAGTCTTCGGCGTGATCGGCGGATGCCGCGGCAAGTCCGGCCTGATCCAGGGCGTGGTTCGATACCTGACGCAGCAGGGCCTCGCCGTCTCCACGATCAAGCGGGTCAGCGACGACGTGGACCTGGATCGCCCAGGAAAGGATACATATTGCCAGCGCGAGGCGGGCGCCCGGGAAATCATCGTCGCCAACAGCTTTCGTTGGGCGTTGATGCATGAGCAGACCGGGGTGTTCGACGAACCGGCGGTCGAGCCCCTGATCGCTCGCCTCAGTCCTGTCGATCTGGTGCTGGTCGAGGGTTTCCGCCTGGCGCCCTTTCCCAAACTCGAGGTGGTCTTGTCGGGCACCGATCGCCGACCGCAATATCGGGATGATCCGTCCGTCATCGCTATCGCAAGCGATGCGCCGCATGGCGGCGCGTTGGCGTGCTACGACTTGGCGGACGTCCATGAAATCGCACGGTTCGTCGAAAGACAGGCCGTGCGCTTCGAGATGCGGGTGCACGCATGAGCGCCGCCTCGGGTGCCGCGGCCGCGAAGCCTCGCCCAGCCATCTGGACCGCAGGGTTTCGTCCCTTCTTCCTGGCGACTGCGCTGTGGGCAATCTGCGCCGTCGCGCTGTGGCTCGCCCTGTTGACGACGGGGCTCACGCTACCGAGCCGGTTCGATCCGCTGACTTGGCATATCCACGAGATGCTGTTCGGTTTCGTGATGGCGGCCGTCGGCGGTTTTCTGCTGACCGCCATCCCGAACTGGACCAAGCGCCCGCCGGTCGGCGGTGCCCCCCTGGTTCTGCTGGCAGGTTTCTGGTTGCTGGGCCGGATCGTGTGCCTGACCTCGGGCCTGATGCCGGCATGGCTATCGATCGCGGCCGACCTCGCCTTTCCGGTGACGCTCCTGGTCGTGGCCGCGCGCGAGATCGTCGCCGGCCGGAACTGGCGCAATCTGCCCATGGTCCTGCCGGCCGCCTTGCTCGGCGCCGCCAATCTTCTGATGCATCTCGAGGCGAACGGCGTCGCGGTTTCGCCCGGGCTCGGCTGGCGCCTCGGGCTGGCGACGACGATCGTCCTGATCTCGGTGATCGCCGGCCGGATCGTCCCTACCTTCACCCGGAATTGGCTCACGAAACGGGGCGTGGCCGATCTACCGCCAACCAACGGCTGGATCGATCGCGGGGCGCTCGGACTGCTGCACGTCGGCTTGATCGGTTGGGTCGTGCTGCCCGAATTCGCCCCGGTCGGCGCGCTGCTCCTGTTCGCGGCGGCCCTCAATTGCGCCCGCCTGCATCGTTGGCGCGGCCGTGCCACCATGGCCGAGCCGCTGCTGTTCATCCTCCATCTGGGATATGCCTGGATGGTTGCCGGATCGGCCTTGCTTGGGCTGTCGATGCTGGGATGGGGCGTGCCGCAGACAGCGGCACTTCACGCCCTGACAGTGGGAGCCTTCGGCACGATGATCCTCGCGGTCATGACCCGCGCGACGCTCGGCCATACCGGTCGCACGCTCACCGCCAATCGCGCCACCGCTGCGATCTATGTCTCGATCGCTTTTGCAGCATTGCTGCGGCTGGTCGCGGCTTTCGGCCTGGGACCGTTCATGCCGATCCTGGTCGCGTCGGGTTGTCTGTGGATTGTCGCATTCAGCCTCTTTGCCCGGGCTTATGGACCGATGCTGCTTTCCGACAGGACGGTGCCCGCGCCGGCGAAGCGGTCAACGGGGTTGCGGTCGTCGCCTCCCCAGTGAAGGGCCTGACCAGCCAGACGGCACGCGCGAACATGAGCGAGAATATTGCCGAAGCCGGCGGGCCGCCGGGACTTGCTGCGGGTCACGCGCTCGCTCGACAGCGATTGTTCCGGGCCCGAGGCCCGGGGTGCGATCCCGAGCCTCATCCGAGCGTATGGCTCGCAAGGCCGTAGGTGACGAAGGGCGCGGGATCCGTCGGGGCGAAAGTCGCGAGGCGCTTGCCAAACGACATCGTCAGCACCGTATCGTAAATCGGCAGGCCGCTCTGCGACAGCAGGGCTGTGAAGTCGCCCGTTTCCAGGTGCGTGTCCAGCCGCACGAAGGCACCGTCATGCTCGACCAGATGCGGCCGGACCACCGCTATCGCGTCGCCGTCGGTCGCCGCCACGACCGGCCCGATCACGTGGCCGCGCCCAAACGGGCGGCAAAGAGCGAACGCACGGAGGTCGCCGTCGCGGAACAGGCCATAGCCTCGGGACTGACCGAGCAGCGTTTCGACGAGATTTTCTCTCCTCACACCGAAAGCGATAGCGTCCAGCGCGATGATCCGGGTCAAATCGTTGCTCGCCAGCGGCTGGATCAGCCCATGGACGGCGTGCTCTTCACTCTCCACAGCCGGCCGTACCGTGCCCTGATACTGGAACACGGTCTTCTCGCCCTGAAAATCGAGCGACCGATAGAGCCGCTGCGCCGCGCGTGTCGCATTCAGCCTGAGGTCGCGCCCGGCCAGCTCGGGCAGGACATGGCGCATCAGCCAAAGCCCGGTTCCGTTGGTCTGTAGCCGCGGCTGCGTAATCACCATGCCGACGGTCGCGAAGCTGTCGCCATGGGGAAACCACATGGCCGAGCCGATCACTCGATCGATCTCGTCCAGGGCCACGACCCCCTGCCCCAGCCCGAGCAAGAGCCGCCAATCCTCGGCGCGATGCGGCCAGCCGACGGAGAGGGACAAGGCATGCAGCCGGTCCAGCCCCACGTCCCGGATATCGTCAATCCTGATCGCAAAGACGTCGACATGTAGGTTGCGAGCCGGCCTCACTTGGATCCCCTCACGAAACTTTCCGACCAGGACCAATTGCCGGATTGGATACCAAGGATAGAGGGTGATACCCGGCAGAATTCGACGAAATGTTGCCGATCAGCAAAACAATAAACCAAATGCGCGGGCGATTCGGTATCAAATCGCGCCGCAGCACCGTCACTCTCAACCGAAGAAGGCAGCATTTCCGGGTGGGTATCCGGCGAGCGGTGCTGCCTCTGCACTTCCGGCGTGCTGGGGAGTTTTATGACCGTCATCGAGATCCTGGACAAGTTGATCCGCTTTCCGTCCGTCGTCGGCACGACGAACGGCGCGATCGTCGCCTGGATCAAGGACTATCTCGAAGGCCACGGCGTGCGGGTTGCCGTCCTGATGGGGCCGGAAGGCGACCGCGCCAACCTGTTCGCCACGATCGGCCCTGCCGAAATTCCCGGCTATATTCTTTCCGGCCACATGGACGTGGTGCCGGCGAAGGAGCCCGGATGGACCGCCGACCCCTTCGTGCTGCGGACGGTGGGCGACCGGCTCTACGGGCGTGGCGCTACGGACATGAAGGGCTTCATCGCCGCTGCCCTGGCCACGGTGCCGGCCCTGGTGCGAATGCCGCTCGCCCGGCCGATCCATCTTGCGTTCTCCTATGACGAAGAGGCCGGCTGCCGCGGCGCGCCGCACCTGATCGACCACCTGCCCGAGCTTTGCGCGAGACCGGCCGGCGCCATCATCGGCGAGCCGAGTGGCATGCAGGCGGTGTGCGCCCACAAGGGCAAGACCGCGGCCCGGGTGACGATCCGTGGCTGTCCGGGCCATTCCTCGCGGCCCGATCTCGGCATCAATGCGATCCATGCCATGGCCGACGTGCTGAATGCCGCCGTTGCGGAAGCGGCGCGGCTGACGACGGGTCCGTTCGATCCGGTTTTCGAGCCGGCCTATTCCTCGCTCCAGGTCGGGACCATCGCCGGCGGACAGGCGATCAACATCATCCCCGACCATTGCGCGCTGGAACTCGAGGCGCGCGCCATCGCGGGCGTCGACCCGGCGAGCCTGCTGGCGCCCGTGAAGGCGGCCGTCGAGGCTCTGATGGCCCGCGGCCTCGATGCGGAATGGACGCCGATCAGCGCCTATCCGGCCCTGTCGCTTTCGGCCGACGCCTCGCTCGCGGCGATGCTGCGGCAGTTGACCGGCAAGGAGCCGCTCGCCGCCGTCAGCTACGGCACGGAAGCCGGCCTTTACCAGCAGGCCGGCATCGAGGCCATCATCTGCGGCCCGGGCGACATCGCCCGCGCCCATAAGGCAGACGAATTCATCCTCACGAGCGAGCTTGCCGCATGCCAGCGGATGATGAGGGCGCTCGGCGAGCGCTGCACCGCATGATGGGAAGCCCGCGGCCATGACCTTCCTGTTCAACTCCGACGCCAGGCGCGGCGCTGTATTCGCGGACGCCTTCGCCGAGGCCCTGCCCGACGTCCCCTTCACCATGGATGCCGCCACGGTCGACCCGGGCACGGTGCGCTATCTGATCACCTGGACGGTTCCGGCCGATCTCGACCGCTATCGCAATCTCGAAGTGCTCTTCTCGATCGGCGCCGGCGTGGACCAGTTTCAGCTCGACCTGGTGCCGGCCCACGTGAAGGTCGTGCGCATGGTCGAGGCAGGCATCGTGCGCATGATGCAGGAATATGCAGCGCTTGCCGTCCTGACGCTGCACCGGAACATGCCGAGCTATGCCGCCCAGCAGCGCATGCGGCAATGGCGGCCGCTTCCCCAGATCCAGGCAACCGAGCGCCGCGTCGGCATCCTCGGCCTCGGCATGCTCGCGCAGGCGGTGCTGGAGCGGCTCCAGCCGTTCGGCTTCGCCCTTGCCGGCTGGAGCCGGCGTCCGCGCGCGCTCGCCGGCATCGCCTGCCATCATGGCGAGGCCGGTTTGAAGGCGATGCTGCGGACGACCGACATCCTCGTCTGCCTGCTGCCGCTCACCGACGAGACGCGCGGCTTCCTTGATGCGGCACTGTTCTCGAAGCTGCCGGCCGGGGCCGCCCTCGTCCATGTCGGACGCGGGCCGCAGCTCGACCATGACGCCCTCTTGGCAGCGCTCGACAGTGGCCAGCTCTCCGGCGCCGTCATCGATGTGACCGATCCAGAGCCGCTGCCGGAAGACCATCCCTTCTGGCTGCATCCCCAGATCGTCCTGACCCCGCATATCGCCAGCGTGACCCAGGCGGCGACCGCCGCCCGCGCGGTGGTCGAGAACATGCAGCGCCTCCGAGCCGGGCTCGACCCGATCGGCCTCGTCGACCGCACCCGCGGCTATTGAGCGAAAGGACCGTCCCATGGGGCTCAGCTTCGATCCCGACGCACTGCCGTTGCCAATCGGCCATTTCATCGGCGGCCGGCTGATCGCAGCCGAGGGCACGATCGACATGCGCCGCCCATCCGACGGCCACGCTCATGCCGGCTGCCCGCTCGCCGACGCGGAGATGGTCGACCAGGCGGTCGAGAGCGCCAAGGCGGCCTTGAAGGCCAGCAACTGGGCCGGCGTGCGGCCGCGCGAGCGGACCCGGGCGCTGCACGCCTGGGCGGATCTGATCGAGGCCGAGGCCGTGACGCTCGCCCGGATCGAGGCGCTGTTGTCGACCCGGCCCGTCGGCCTGCTGGTCGCGGGCGACATCGCGGTCGCGGCGGAGCAGATCCGCTTTTTTGCCGAATTCGCCGACAAGGAGGGCAGCGGCCTCGTCCCGACCGACGACCAGAGCTTCGGCATGATCATGAGCGAACCCTACGGCGTCGTCGGCGCCATCACGCCCTGGAACGTGCCGGTCGCCACCGCCGCCTGGAAGCTTGGCCCGGCGCTCGCCGCCGGCAATGCCGTCGTCCTGAAGCCGTCCGAGATGACGCCGTTCTCGACCGTCTATCTGGCCGAACTCGCGGTTCGCGCCGGCCTGCCGCCGGGTCTCATCAACATCGTGCTGGGCGATGGACCCACGACCGGCGCCGCCATCGCCGGGCATCCGGACGTGAGCAAGGTGAGCTTCACCGGCTCGACCGCCGCCGGGGCCGCGATCATGGCCAACATCGCCCGGACCGGCATCAAGCCGATGACCCTGGAGCTCGGCGGCAAGAGCCCGCAGATCGTTTTCGCCGACGCGGATATCGAGCGGGCGGCGAGCGCCATCGCCACCAGCATCCTCGCCAATGCAGGCCAAGCCTGCGTCGCCGGCAGCCGGCTCATCGTCGAGGCAGGCATCGCCGACGCGCTGGTCGAGGCCGTGGCGATGCGCATGCGGGACGTCCGGCCGGGCCCGACCTGGGACGAAACCTCGCGCTATTCGCCAATCATCTCGGAGCGGCAGCTGCGCCGGATCGATGGGCTGGTCGAAGCGGCGGCCGCGGCCGGCGCCGAATGCCTGATCGGCGGCCGTCCGTTCGACGAGACAGGCTATTTCTACCAGCCGACCATCCTGACCGGCGTCGACCGATCGTCGCCGGCGGTCCGCGAGGAGATCTTCGGACCAGTGCTCACGGTCGAGACCTTCCGGAGCGAGGAAGAGGCGCTGGCGCTGGCCGATCACCCGACCTACGGGCTTGCCGCCGGCCTCTATACCGCCGACCTGTCGCGGACGATCCGCCTCTGCCGGCAGATCCAGGCCGGTACCATCTGGGTCAACCGCTACAGCCGCTCGCGCGACCATATCCTGCCGACCGGCGGCTACAAGCGCTCCGGCATCGGCAAGGACCTGGGCCGCGAGGCCTATCTCGCCAACCGCAAGAGCAAGAGCGTGCTCATCGGCCTGTAACGAACCCGCGCCTATTGGATACGGTCGAGCGCCTTGTAATAGAGCCCGACGAGCGGCAGGAACCAGGGCTTGCCGAAATGGCCGGGCACGGCCGGCCAATCGACGCCCTTCATCGGATTGCGGTCTTCGCGGCCCAGAATGGCATCGGCCATGATCATGCCGAGATGGGTCGAAAGCTGCGCGCCATGGCCGGAGAAGCCCATGGCGTACCACACCCCGTCCTGCGAGCCGGCACGCGGATAGCGGTCCTGGGTCATGTCGAGGATGCCGCCCCAGCAATAGTCGAGCCCGACGTCGGCAAGCTGCGGAAACATCTGGGCCAGCGCCGCCTTGAGGATGGCACCACCCTTGGCGTCCGAGCGCTGGTCCGATGTCGCGGAGAAGCGCGCGCGGCCGCCGAAGATCAGCCGGTCGTCCGGTGACAGGCGAAAGTAGTTGCCGACGTTCATCGAGGTGACGCAGGTCCGGTTCGTGGGCATCGTATCGGCGATCTCCGCCGTGGTCAGCGGCCGCGTCGCCACGATGAAGCTGCCGACCGTCAGGATCCGGCGCCGGAAATAGCCGAAGTTCGGCGTCGTGTAGGCGCCGGTCGCGAGGAAGACATTGTCCGCCGTCAGGCGGCCGCGGTCCGTCGTAAGTTCGTGGCGCCCACCGACTTTCTGACGCGCGGTCACCGCCGCATGCTCGAAGATCGCGGCGCCATGCCGGACCGCCGCGGCCGCAAGGCCGGTGGCATAGCGGCCCATGTGCATCATGGCACTCTTGCGATAGAGAACCGCGCCATGGAACGGCGAGCCGACCTCGGATTTGAGATCGGCGGCGGAAAGCAACACCGTGTCCGGATCGACCTCGGCGTGGATCTGTTCGAAGTTGCGGGCGAGGGCATCGAAATGTTTCGGCTTGGATGCGAGCTTGAGCTTGCCCGCCCGCCGGAAATTGCAGTCGATGCCTTCCTCGCCGACCACCTGCTCGATCGTATCGATCGCCGCGTCGAACGCCTTGTAGAGTGCTACCGCGCGCTCCTTGCCGAGTTCGGCCTTGGCGGCCGGATAGCTGTGGGCGAGGCCGTTGTTGAGATGCCCGCCGTTGCGGCCAGAGGCGCCAGAGCCGACCCGGTCCGCCTCCAGCACGACCACCTTGGCCCCGGCCTTGGCGAGCTGGCGCGCGGCCGCGAGCCCGGTGAAGCCGCCACCGATGACGGCGACATCATAGTGGCCGCCGATCGGCCCCGCGGCACCCCCGCCGAAGACGGGAGCGGTGTCGTGCCAATAGGAGACGAACTGCATCGGCCCCGCCTTTGCTAGAGACCGACGGCGCCGGCCAGCCCGGAAATATCGGCGATTTCGACATACTCGTAATAAGGGATCGCCGGCTCGTGCCCCCGGTTCACCCAGACCTTGTGCTTGATGCCGAGATCATATGCCGCCATCAGGTCGTAGCGGAACGAGGACGAGCAATGGACCACGTCTTCCGGGCCGCATCCCAGCATGTCGAACATATACTCGAACGCCTTGAACCGCGGCTTGTATGCCTGGGCCTGCTCCGCTGTGTAGACGGCATGGAACGGCGCGCCCAGCTTTTCGACGTTGGACATGATCTGCGAATTCGAGGCGTTCGACAGGATGACCAGGGGAATTTCTTTGGCGACCTTGGCGAGGCCGGCCGGCACGTCCGGATGCGGCCCGTAGGTCGGCACGCTCTCGTAGGCCGCCGTGCCGTCCTCGTCGCGGTAGGCGACGCCATGCGCCTTGCAGGTGCGCTTCAGCGAGTTGTGGATGATGTCACCATAGGGCTTCCAGTCGCCCAGGACCTCATCCCGCCGATAAAAGCCGAAATCGGTCGTGAACTTCTGCATGCGCACGGCGTCGACCCGGTCGGCGAAGAGATCGCGCGCGACCTCGGCCATCGCGAAATTGATCAGCGTGCCGTAACAATCGAAAGTGATGTACTTGGGGCGAAATCCGGCCATCTGCGTCCATCCTCCGTTCCGAAGCGACCTCGCTTCTGCTGATCTCATCCTACGTCCGGAGCCCGTGGCGGGTTCGACCGAACTGGCCGGCCTGGAAAGCAGATTGTTGCGTTTGGACGGGGAGGTTCGGCACAGAGTTCCGCGCCAATGGGGCGATAGAGATGGAGCCACGCTCCAAGCAAGCTCGCGAGAGACCGTGCGGCATAAAATGCGGAAAGCCGCCTGTGGAGCGGCGGAAGATAGCGCCGGGACCGCCGCCTTCAGACGATCCGTCACCGGATTCTGCGGCACGCTTGAGGCAGAAGAGGACGCCCCATGCAGATATCGAGCGAAATTACCCTGACGGCCTTCGGCCCGGAACACATCGACGGCGCCGTAGCCCTGTCGCGCCAGGCGCAATGGCCCCATCGGCCGGAAGACTGGCGGATGGCGCTGAGCCTGAGCGCCGGCACCGTGGCGGTCGATGCGGCTGGCCACGTGGTTGGCACCATTCTCCTGACGCGTTACCAGCAGGATTGCGCCACCATCAGCATGGTGATCGTGGACGAGGCCCTGCGCGGCCACGGGCTCGGCCGCCGGCTGATGGGCGAAGCGATGGCGCATGCCGGCACCCGGCTGCTTCGGCTGACCGCGACCATCGAGGGGCTGCCGCTCTACCAGAAGCTCGGCTTCGTCGAATGCGGCGAGATCCGGCAGCATCAGGGGACGGTACAAACGGTCGCCTCCCCCGGAAATGTCCAGGATGCGGGCGAGGACGACCTTGCCGGGATCAAGATGCTCGACCGCGCCGCGTTCGGTGCCGATCGCGGGGCGCTCATCGACCTGCTTGCGGCATCGGGACGGCTGGCCGTCGTCCGGCGCAACGGGCGGGTCGAAGGTTTCGCCGCGATCCGCCCGTTTGGGCGCGGCGAGGTCATCGGCCCCGTCGTCGCCGCCGATCCGACGAATGCCAAGGCCCTGATCGCCTTCTTCGCGGCACCCCGGACCGGGGCGTTCCTGCGTATCGACACACCGAGCGAGAGCGGCCTTTCGGACTGGCTCGCCGACATCGGCCTCGCTCCGGTTGGCGGCGGCATCGTCATGCACGTCCCGTCGGGGATCGGCACGGCGAACCCCGGCACCGCCATCTTCGCCCTCGCCAGCCAAGCCTTAGGCTAATTCGGAGATCAGCATGCTCGCCAATTCCCTGATCGAACTCGACCGCGCCCATCTGATCCATCCCGTCGCCTCGTACCGAGGTCACGAAAAACTCGGCGTCCGCGTTCTCAAATCGGCCAAGGGCGCCACGGTGACCGATGCGACCGGCCATCAGCTCATCGACGGCTTCGCCGGCCTCTGGTGCGTCAATGCCGGCTACGGCCATGAAAGCATCATCACGGCGGCCACGCGGCAGATGCGCGAGCTGCCCTACGCCACCGCCTATTTCGACCTGGGCTGCGAAGCGGCGATCCGGCTTGCCGCCGAGCTTGCAGACCGCACCCCCGGCGACCTCAACCACGTCTATTTCACGCTCGGCGGCTCGGATGCGGTCGACAGCACGGTCCGCTTCGTCCGCTATTACTGGCATGCGAAGGGAGAACCCCAGCGGGATCAGTTCATCTCGGTCGAGCAGGGCTATCACGGGTCCTCGACGGTCGGCGCCGGCCTGACGGCACTTCCCTCGTTCCATGCCGGTTTCGGCGTGCCGTTCGATTGGCAGCACAAGATCCCGTCGCCCTATCCCTACCGCAATCCGGTCGGCAGCGAGCCGGATGCGATCATCGCGGCGTCGCTCGAGGCGCTCGCGGCCAAGATCGCCGCGATCGGTGCCGACCGCGTCGCCGCCTTCTATGTCGAACCGATCCAGGGCTCGGGCGGCGTCATCGTGCCGCCCGAAGGCTGGATCAAGGCCATCCGCGAACTCTGCCATCGGCATGGCATCCTGTTCGTCGCCGACGAGGTCATCACCGGCTTCGGCCGCACCGGACCGCTGTTCGCCTGCACCCACGACGCCATCGTTCCGGACCTCATGACCGTCGCGAAGGGACTCACCTCGGGCTATGTGCCCATGGGCGCCGTCTTCATGACCGATCATGTGTACGAGACAATCGCAGATGGCGCCGGCCATGCAGCGGTCGGGCACGGCTACACCTATTCCGCCCACCCGGTCAGCGCCGCCGTCGGCCTGGCGGTCCTGAAGCTCTACGAAGGCGGCCTGCTGGACAATGGCGTCAAGGCCGGCCGGCGCTTGCTGGCCGGGCTCGAAAGCCTGCGTGACCATCCGCTGGTCGGCGACGTCCGCGGCCGCGGCATGCTCGCCGCTGTCGAACTGGTCACGGACAAGGTGCTGAAGACACGTCTTCCGCCTGCGGCGGAGCCGGCGCGCCGCATCTTCGACCGCGCCTGGGCGAACGGCCTGGTGATCCGGGCTTTCCCCCAAGGCGTGCTCGGCTACGCGCCGCCGCTCTGCTGTACCGAGGGCGAGATCGACGCGATCGTCGAGCGCACGCGCCGGACGCTCGATGAGACGCTGGCGGATCCCGACGTGCGTCAGGCGCTCGCCTGAGGGCCGCAGATCGTACCGATCCCGAAATGCGGTGCAATCGGCATAATCGCAATTTTGTGCCGCCTACAGCCGCCGATTCGGAGAATTCGGCGTGGAACCCGTGCCACACTCGCTGCCTAGAAATCCAAAAATCCAAGGGAAAGTGGGCTTTTTCACGCAAGCGCCTGTAGACCGCACAAAATTTCGTTCTGCACGTGGCCTGAAACAATCTCGCCCGGCACCACCCGGAAATTGGTTGGGCCGGAAAGTAACGAGGGCGGCAGACCGGCGCTGGACTGCGTGAAAGCCAGACTTCGACCGCGGCACGACTGTACCGCAGCCCACTTCGACCCGAACGAAGAAAAGACCAGAATCGCTCTCCAGCTTTTAGCTGACTTGCCGGGACAGATCCGCAGCAAAGACGGACGCCGGCCGCAAGACAGGAAGGGAAGCTTCATGGACACCAGAATCATGAATTGGGACAAGTCCGACGACGCCCTCGTCGAAAATGCCATTCGGCGCGGGGCGAGCCGCCGCGAGCTTCTGCAGATGATGCTGGCCGGCGGCGTCGCGATGTCTGCGGGCGTCGCCCTCCTCGGGCGGGCGGCGGATGCCGTCGCGGCAACACCGACCTCCGGCGGTGCCTTCAAGGCGGCTGGCTTCTCCGCATCGACCGCGGACACGCTCGACCCGGCCAAGGCATCGCTCTCGACCGACTATGTCCGTTGCAGCGCGCTCTACAATCGCCTGACCATCATCGATCAGGCCGGCGCGACGCAGATGGAGCTTGCCGACAGCTTCGACAGCCCCGACGCCAAGGTATGGACCGTCAAGCTGCGCAAGGGCATCACGTTCCATGACGGCAAGGATCTCACGGCCGACGACGTCGTCTTTTCGCTGAAGCGCCATCTCGACCCCTCGGTCGGATCGAAGGTCGCCAAGATCGCCGCCCAGATCAGCGACGTGAAAGCGATCGACAAGTCGACCGTGGCGATTTCACTCACGGGACCGAACGCCGATCTTCCGACGATCCTGGCGCTGCATCACTTCATGATCGTCGCCGACGGCACCAAGGACTTCTCCAAGGGCAACGGCACCGGCGCCTTCGTATTGCAGAGCTTCGAGCCCGGCGTCCGTTCGACCATGACGAAGAACCGGAACTACTGGAAATCCGGCGCCCCCTACGTCGACTCCTTCGAGTTCTTCGCCATCAGCGACGACAACGCCCGGGTCAATGCGCTCCTGTCCGGCGACATCCATCTGGCCGCCGCGATCAATCCCCGCTCCATTCGCCTCGTCGAAGGCCAGAGCGGCTTCGTGCTCTCGAGGTCGAGCGCCAGCAACTATACGAATCTCAACATGCGCCTCGACACGGCGCCCGGTAACAGCAAGGACTTCATCGATGGCATGAAGTATCTGGTGAACCGCGAGCAGATCCTGAAGTCCGCGCTGCGCGGCCTGGGCGAACTCGGCAACGACCAGCCGGTGTTCCCGGGCAACGTCTATCGGAACAACGACATCAAGCCGAAGGCATTCGATCCGGACAAAGCGAAGTTCCACTTCCAGAAGGCCGGGGTGCTGGGCCAGTCCATTCCCGTCATCGCCTCGGAGGCCGCCGGCTCGTCGGTCGACATCGCGATGATCGTGCAGGCGGCCGGCGCCAACATCGGCCTGAAGCTCGACGTCCAGCGCGTGCCGCCCGACGGCTATTGGGACAATTACTGGCTGAAAGCACCGATTCATTTCGGCAACATCAACTTCCGCCCGACACCGGATATCCTGTTCTCACTGCTCTATTCCTCGGACGCGCCGTGGAACGAGAGCCACTACAAGTCCGAGAAGTTCGACAAGATGATGATCGAGGCGCGCGCCATGCTCGATCAGGCGAAGCGCAAGGAGATCTACGGCGAGATGCAGGTCATGGTCTCGGAAGAGGCCGGCACGGTCATTCCGGCCTTCATCGCGGGCGTCGATGCCACGACGGAGAAGCTCAAGGGCCTGGAGACGAACCCGCTCGGCGGCATGATGGGCTATGCCATGGCCGAACACGTCTGGCTCACGGCCTGACACGGGGACGGAGTCTCGTCCGGAGCGTGGCCTTCGGATGCATGGGTCGGGCGGAACAGTCCGTTGGTTCCGCCCCATCCGATCCGGCTAGCACGCCATTTGCAGCTATTTTGCAACCTATGCAGCAGAGCACCAACGGGGGCGCGTGCGGATGAACACCCTGATTGCGACCCTCATCCTCCATCGGCTGGCCATCGCGATCATCACGCTGCTGATCGTCTCCTTCGCCGTGTTCTTCGCCACCAGCCTGCTGCCCGGCGACACGGCGACGATCCTGCTCGGCCAGGCGGCGACGCCGGAGGCCGTCGCCGGTCTCCGCGAGGCGATGCACCTCAATGATCCGGCGATCCTGCGTTTCCTGCGCTGGATACTGGGGCTGTTCCAGGGCGACCTCGGCACGTCCTACGCCAACAAGATGCCGGTGGCGGCGCTGGTCGGCGGGCGTTTCGTCAATACGTTGAAGCTCGCGGGGATCACGACGCTTGTCTCCCTGCCGCTGGCGCTCACGCTCGGCATCACGGCCGCGATGCTGCGCGGCACGCTCTACGATCGGATCGTGACCGTGCTCAGCATCGGCGTCATCTCCATCCCCGAATTCATGGTGGCGACGACCGCGGTGCTGCTGTTCGCGGTCTACCTCAGATGGCTGCCGGCGCTCTCGCTCGCGAACAATGTCCATTCGTTCGCCGATGCCGTCAGGATCTACGCCATGCCGGTCATCACGCTCACCTTCGTCGTCTCGGCACAGATGATCCGCATGACGCGGGCCGCCGTGATCGAGACGCTCGACACCGCCTATGTCGAGATGGCGCGGCTGAAAGGGGCCTCACGCGGCCGCCTGGTGTTGAAGCACGCCTTGCCGAATGCACTCGGGCCCATCGTCAACGCCGTGGCGCTGTCGCTGTCCTATCTCATCGGCGGTGTCATCATCGTCGAGACGATCTTCAACTATCCCGGGATCGCCAAGTTGATGGTCGACGCGGTCGCCACGCGCGACCTGCCGCTGATCCAGAGCTGCGCCATGATCTTCTGCCTGGGATACCTCATCCTGATCACCGCCGCGGACATCGTCGCCATCGTGTCCAACCCGAGGCTGCGATGACGAGCGCCGCCGTGCCCCGGCCGGCAGGATCGCACTTCGGCTACCGGTTCAGCCTGGTCGGCATCGCCGCATTCGCGGTCATTCTCGCCTGGGTGATCGTGTCCCTGTTCGCGCCCATCCTCATCCCGCATCCGGTGGGCGAGATCGTCGGCTCGGATTATTTCGAGCCGATCAGCGGCGACGCCTGGCTCGGCACCGACTATCTCGGCCGCGACATGCTCTCCCGCGTCCTGATGGGCGCGCGCTACACCGTCGGCATCTCGCTCGCCGCCGTCGTCATCGCCTGCCTCAGCGGCATCAGCCTGGGCATGACGGCGGCCGCGTCAGGCGGTCTCGTCGACATGTTCCTCAGCCGCTTCCTCGACGCCATGAGTTCGATCCCGAGCAAGCTGTTCGGCCTCGTGGTCGTGGCCGCGGTCGGCTCGTCGATTCCGGTGCTGATTCTGACGCTCGCGGTCATCTACATCCCCGGCGCGTACCGCTTCAGCCGGGCGCTCGCTGTCAACGTCAACACGATGGACTTCATGACCGTGGCACGCACCCGCGGCGAAGGCACACTCTATCTGATCGGTGCCGAAATCCTGCCCAACATCATCCGTCCGGTACTGGCCGACCTGGGGCTCCGGTTCGTCTTCATCGTGCTGCTGCTTTCGGGCCTGTCGTTCCTGGGGCTCGGGTTGCAGCCGCCCTACGCCGACTGGGGCGCGCTCGTCCGGGAAAATATCGGCGGCCTGCCCTTCGCCGCCCCGGCGGTCATCGTGCCCTCGCTCGCCATCGCCAGCCTCACCATCAGCGTCAACCTGCTGATCGACAACCTGCCGCACAAGATCAGGGACAGGAACGCATGATGGCCGGCAGCGGGAAGCTCGTCGAGATCCGCGACCTCAGGGTCGAGGCCAAGACCGACGCCGGCCGCCGGATCGAGATCATCAAAGGGGCGAGCCTCGACATCGCCAAGGGCGAGATCGTGGCGCTCATCGGCGAGAGCGGCTCGGGCAAGACCACCATGGCCTTGACGCTCATGGGGTATGCCCGCCCGGGTTGCCGGATTTCCGGCGGCACGGTCCTGGTCGACGGCAAGAACCTGGTCGCCCTCTCGGAGCGGGACCGCGCCCGGCTGCGCGGCACCGAGATGGCCTATGTCCCGCAAAGCGCCGCCGCCGCCTTCAACCCGTCGATGAAGATCATGGATCAAGTGATCGAGGTCACCCGCATCCACAAGCTCATGCTGCCGGAGAAGGCACGCGAGCGGGCGATCGCCCTGTTCAGGGCCTTGTCGTTACCGAGTCCGGAGACGATCGGCGAGCGCTTTCCCCACCAGGTCTCAGGCGGTCAGCTGCAACGACTGTCGGCGGCGATGGCGCTGATCGGTGACCCGAAGCTCGTCATCTTCGACGAGCCGACGACGGCGCTCGACGTCACGACCCAGATCGAGGTCCTGAAGGCATTCAAGTCGGTCATGCGCGGTGGCGGGATCACCGGTGTCTACGTCTCCCATGATCTCGCGGTCGTGGCGCAGATCGCCGACCGGATTGTCGTGCTCAAGGACGGCGAGGTGAAGGAGACCGGCACGACGGCGGAGATCCTCCATGCGGCGAAGCATCCCTATACCAGGGAGCTGCTCGCCGCCTTCGCGCCCAAGCCACACGACCAGCGGGCGGCGCGGGAGCCGGACCCGCAGCCCCTGCTCGAGATCGAGAACCTGACCGCGGGCTTTGGCCCGATCCAGGCGAACGGCCTGCCGCTCGTCCCCGCGGTGCAGTCGATCAGCCTGCGGATCGAGAAAGGCCGCAACCTCGGCATCATCGGCGAATCCGGCTCGGGCAAGTCGACATTGGCCCGGGCGATCGCGGGCATCCTGCCGGCCGCTTCCGGCCGCGTGACCTTCGAGGGCACGCGGCTCGCCGCCTCGGCGCACGAGCGGCGCCGCGACCAGCTGCGCCAGATGCAGATTGTCTTCCAATCCGCCGATACCGCGCTCAACCCGGCGAAGCCGATCGAGGATATCCTCGGCCGGCCCCTCGCCTTCTATCACGGGCTGGGCCGGCAGGCCCGCGACGCGCGCATCGATGAACTGCTCGACATGGTCAGGCTGCCGCGCGCGCTGCGCCAGCGTCGGCCGTCGGAGCTGTCGGGCGGGCAGAAGCAGCGCGTCAATTTCGCGCGCGCGCTCGCCGCCGAGCCGAAACTGATCCTGTGCGACGAGATCACCTCAGCCCTCGACACAGTCGTCGCGGCCGCGATCATCGAGCTGCTGAAGGAACTGCAACGGGAATTGGGCCTGTCCTATCTTTTCATCAGTCACGACTTGTCGATGGTCGAGGCGATCTGCGACGAGATCGTGGTGATGTACGGCGGCAAGCAGGTCGAGCAGATCAGCCCGAGGCAAGCGAAGCCGCTGCAGCATCCCTATTCCCAGCTGCTGTTCTCCTCGGTGCCGAAGCTCGATCCATCCTGGCTCGACCGGCTCGACCAGAACCCTGAGCTCGTGCGCGAGTATTGCCGCCATTGACCCCGGGGATCAGAGCGGGAACAGCTTCGTCAATGGCAAGTGATTCTTGACGATCGGCGACTTCAGCACGACGAAGCTGAAATATTTGTCGATACCGATGTCCATGTCGCTCAGCCGCTCCATGATCGTCTGATATTCCTCGATCCCGGAAGTGACGAATTTCAGCAGATAGTCATAGCCGCCGGAAATGAGATGGCATTCGATGACCTGAGCGATCTTCTCAATGACGGCGATGAAGCGTGCAAAATCAGCATGCCTATGATTTTTCAACGTAATCTCAGTGAAAACCATAAGGGTCGGCCCAAGCTTTCGAATATTGATCTGGGCTGAATAGCTCTCGATATAGCCCTCGGCCTGCAGCTTTTTGACCCGGATCAGGCACGGACTGGGCGAGAGATTGACGAGTTCGGCAAGCTCCACGTTCGTGATGCGGCCGTTCTTCTGCAGTTCATAGAGGATCTTGACGTCGATCCGATCGAGTTTCATGGGCCCGCCAATCTGGAGCGTCGGCTGTCGGGGCGCAGCATAAACTGCTGCGATCAGGCGAACCAAACTGTACCACAGCCGAGGCAGCACGCGACGGGCGACTGAATTCGTCGATAAAGCATAATCATTTTCCGAAAAGCCGGGCCGCAGAATTATATGCCGTGCGCGGGCCTTATATGGCAGCGCCTGTCCCGCAAAATCCCTAGATTGAACGGCAACGCTGGAGATGCCACCGATGCCCGCACCGCTGCTCACTGTCGAGACGTCGCCTGCTCTGCCGAAATCTGCAGACGTCGTGGTAATCGGCGGTGGCGTCGTCGGTGTTTTCGCGGCCTATTACCTGGCGCGGCGGGGCATCAAGGTCGCGCTGCTAGAGAAAGGCGCCATCGGCGCCGAGCAATCGAGCCGCAACTGGGGTTGGTGCCGACAGCAAAATCGGGACGCGCGCGAGTTGCCGATGGCTACCAAGAGCCTCGACCTTTGGGAGCGCTTTGCCGCTGAAAGCAGCGAGGTTACCGGCTTTCGCCGGTGTGGGCTGTTTTACCTGAGCAATGATGACGAAGAACTCGAGCGCTGGGCCCGCTGGCGCGATTTTGCGCAAACGGTCGGCGTTTCGACGCATATGCTGAACCGCGCCGAGGCCAGCGAACGCGGCCACGCCACCGGCCGCCTTTGGAAGGGGGGCGTGTTCTCGCCGACGGACGGGACTGCGGACCCGTCCATGGCGGCACCGGCCGTGGCGCGCGCGATCATGACGCTTGGCGGGACCGTGCATCAGAATTGCGCCGCCCGCGGCATCGAGACCGAGGGTGGCCGCCTGGGCAGCATAGTGACGGAAAGCGGCACGATCCGGACCAAGGTCGCCGTGCTCGCCGGCGGGGCCTGGGCCTCCTCCTTCTGTCGCCAGCTCGGGATTCGATTTCCCCAGGCCTCGATCCGCTCGTCGATCCTCGCGGTCTCGGCGCCTGCCGCCAACGGGCTGCCCGACGCGCTTCATACCGCCGGCGTTTCGGTCACCCGACGGAGCAACGGCCAATACACGCTCGCCATCAGTGGCCGCGGTCGGGTGGACGTGACACCGCAGCAGCTGCGTTTCGCGCCACAGTTTCTGCCGATATTCGCCAAGCGTTGGCGGAGCCTGGCTCCCGGCGGGCTCGAAGGCGCCCGCTCGGGCCACGAGACGCTGAAACGCTGGCGGCTCGATCGGCCGACCCCGATGGAGCGGATGCGGGTTCTCGACCCCGCCCCGGATCCGTCGACCATTCGCCTGACATACGATCGGGCGGTCGAGCTTCTGCCTGGCCTCGCTCAGACCAGCATCACCGAAGCTTGGGCGGGTTACATCGACAGCACGCCCGATGGCGTACCCTGCATTGGGCCGACCCCGAAAATCTCCGGCCTCATGCTCGCGGCGGGCTTCTCCGGGCATGGCTTCGGCATTGCGCCCGGCGCGGGCCATCTGGTTGCCGATCTCATCTCGGGGGCAGAGCCGATCGTCGATCCCAGGCCGTACCGCTTCGAGCGCTTCGATGCCTCAGCCTGGGGCCAGGTCGCGGACTTCTAGGTCCCGCGCACTGAACAGGGATCGAGGGGTCGGTGCGCCGGGCGTCCGCTTCCCTTCCCGCGGTGGCGATGAGGGTTCCCCGACGGTAAGACGCATCCGCGCCGCCCTTCTTCGGCTTTGCTGGTGGACCAGCCAGATCGAATGATGTCGACGATTTATCGCCGTAACGGACAGATGGACCAAGCATTGGCGCGAGATTTGAACCCGCTCTTCCGCTGCGACGAGGTCGCCGCCTTTCCCCGGATCATCTCGTCGCTGCGTTTTTCCAACGGCGACAAAGCCAAAGCGGCCACCGGAGCAACAAGTAGAGAAATTCCAATCGCTTCGGCAGGGACAGGTACAGCACGTCCTCCAAATTGATGCTCTTGCGTGCAATCTCGGCCAAGAAGGCGCGAGGCGTTCGCGCCAAAAGAAAATGCGAGACCGCCACGACGCTCGTGCCGAATGGCAGCTGGTAGATTTCCGTCTCGGCCTTGCCGCGGGTCATGCAGATCAAGGCCAGGCGCGCCAGCAATCTTGCCCGGCGCGAGCGGTGCAGCATCGCCGACAGGTCAGGCGGCAGCTCCAGGCCGAAAATATCCGCACAGAGCAGGAATGCCTGACCTAAAGCACGCTCGGAGCCCGTCTCCTGGGCTAGCCGATAATACGCCTCGATCTCGTTCCCGGTCTTGTCTTCCAGCAACGCCTCAATGTCGGCCAGCCATTTCAGGCGATACCAGCCATGGCCGGCGCCATGCACGCAGAGATAGACAAAGAGCTGTGCTGGCGGGAGCGTCTTGACGGCGCCGGAGCCGGAAATGTCGATCGGCTGCAACGTGGAGAAATCCAGCGTTTCATTGATCGGCATCGAGAGGTTCGTCAGGTTCCAGTGGAGTTCCAGCTCGATGTGCTTGGCCGGATGCCACCACACGATGTCCTTGTCGTAGCGCCGCCATAAGTCAAAACCTGCCTGCGAAATCTCCGGCGGGGGTCGCTGCTGCTCATAGCCGGCGGTCTTGAGCAGGCCGCATGCCGCTGAGAGCTGCACCTCCGGCACGGCGAGATCGATGTCCTTGGCATGGCGGATGCCGAGGCTGCCATAGGCCAGCGCCGCCAAGGTCGCCCCCTTTACCTGAGCACAATCGAGGCCCGCCTGGTCGAACAGGCCCTGCAATCGAAGCGACTCGGCGGCAAGCGCCAGGCTGCTGCGGGCTATTGCGGTCGCTGCTTTCCGAAGCGCCTGCCGAGTTGCTTCCGGCATGTCGATCCCGGTCCGCGACAGCCCATGCCAGACCAACCCTGCCACCCGCTGGCGGCTGACTACGCGCTCGAAATGAGGCCAGTCGATCGGGCGGGCCGCCGCCGCTCGGATGGCGGCGTCGCGATCAGGCGACGGCGGCCATCGGCAGCACATTGCCAGCAAGCCGAATTCCGGGCTGATCGTATCGGCCAGAAAATCGCCGGCACTCCCGCGCGGATCGCGCGGCCGCTCTTCGGGCCCCGTGCCCGTGATCCGGGCTGCCGTCGCGTCAGACAAAACAGACGGTCGGCGTGAAGCTGTGCGCGCTGGGATAGCCGGTGACTTCCACACCTGCCGCCAGCACCCAGGCGTGGGCTTCCAACCTGCCGGTTGCCGGCCGCCGGGCAGCCCCGAAAAAAAGCACCCCCGGCACTTTGCGCCGGCGCAACATCATCTTCGCGGCCAGGGCCTGGGGCAGGCATACCGCCTCAAAAGGGGCATAGCGCGCCGCACGCGTCACCGCCCAACCGATGTCTCGGACAAGCTCGATCTCGGCTTCGAGAAGCGTCGATCGCTGCACAGGGGTTAGCCCATCTGCCAGCGGCGCCACACGGCCGATACGGGGGGCGAGATGCCGGAACGGCACGATCAGGATGCTCGCACGCGCCAGCGAAAGCCATAGCGCCGCCTCGAACAAAAGCCGCCGGCGGCGACGGCCGATCCGTTCCAGCCTGCGGAACGTCGACGCGATTCGATACCACTTTCCCATGGCGGGATGATAGCTTCCGCAGCGGAGGCAGGCTATCCCAATGACAGGCTCGGGGCTTTGATTGGCGATTTTCGGTTGCCATCGTCATCCGGGAATGTTCAGAGATTCCGCATCGTCCAAACAAGTAACCGCTAGGCCTTTTTGTGACTCTTCCCCGTACAGTGTCGATTGCTGAGACCGCCATCTTCTCCCAGATTGCCGATGACGGCGTCGTCCTCGATATAAATGGCGGAAAATACTATTCTCTTTCGAGAACTGCTTCGTTCCTTTGGGCGTGCTTTCTGAAGGACGGCTCTGTCGAAGAGGCGATCGATCGGCTTGTCGATACGTTTGACATCGACCGTGCGACGGCCGAGAACGACGTGCGGGAACTGGTCGAAGACTTGCTGGCCAAGAAGCTGCTAGTCGCGCGCGAGGCCGATTAAGCCGGCCATGAGCGCATTCATCGCGATCCATCACCGGACCGGGCGCCCTGTCGATCGTCGCCTGCTGGCGCACCTGACTGCGGGACTGGCCTGGCGGGGGCCGGACGGTACGGGAACATGGTGCGAGGGTTCAATTGGACTGGGCTGCGCGCTGTTGCGTACGGACCCTGAAACCGAACGGCACTCCGGCCCGATCGGGCTTGATGGTTTGTACCTCGTCGGTGACGTGCGTCTGGACGATCGCGACAGGTTGCTGGCCTCGCTCAACGCCGCCGGCGCCCCGGTCGGCCGGGGCACTTCCGACGACGAATTGCTGCTCCATGCCTATCGGATCAGGGGCGATGACTGCCTCGACAGCCTGGCCGGCGATTTCTCGTTCTGCCTGTGGGATGGAGGACGGCGGCGCCTGCTGGCCGCCCGCGACCAGTTCGGTATCATGCCCCTCTATGTCGCCGAGATCGACGATGTCCTGGTGCTCAGCAACAGCCTGCTGTGCGTCAAGGCGCATCCGGCGGTCGATCTCGGCCTGTCGGAGGACGCGATCGCTGCCCATCTGGCGATCGGCATGAATGCCCGGTGCGACACCACTTTCTACCGCGGCATCCGTCGATTGGAAAACGGCTGCAAACTGATGGCTGCCGGCGGCACGGTCGAGAACTGCCGCTACTGGGCGCTGCCGGCGCGACCGGGTCCGGCCCACACGCGACGGCCGGCGGATCATGTCGACGCCTTTCGCGAACTCTTCGATCGGGCGGTCGGCGACCGGTTGCGCTGCGAGCAGGTGGCGACGGATCTCAGCGGCGGCATGGACGCGAGCAGTATCGCCAGCAGCGTCGCGACCCTGTGGGGGCCGGCGAAGACCCAACGGGCCCTCAGAGCCCACACCTTTTACTTCGATCATCTGTTGCCCGATGACGAAGGGCGCCTCGCACGGACGATCGCCGCGCAGCACGATATGCCGCTCGATCTATTCCCGATCGAGCCGCTGCTCGATATGGCCATCGCCCTGAACCCGCGACATGTCGCGCCGGAACCGGCGCAGGCGTTGCTCTCGTCCCACGATGCCGTCTTTGCGCGTGCCGCCGACCATGCACGCGTGCTGCTGCGCGGCTATGGCGGCGACCCGCTCTTCGATTTCGCCGGCCTGCCACCCGTGGGCGCGGCCGAAATCCTTCGCGCTCTGCCCGATATGGCCAGTCTCGGCCTGCGCCACCGGCGCAAACCCTGGAACGGTGTCCGCCAGCGCCGGCACGCGGGTCGGCGGCGGTCGTGGCCGCTGCGTTCCGACAGCTTGCTGGACCGCGATTTCGCCCGACGCGAACACATCGACGACCGCCGTCTCGCCTGGCTGGAGCAGCACCTGGCGCCCTCGGGAACCGGCATGGCGACAGATATCCTTTGGCGCAACCTGTTCGACAGGGCGGACGCGGATTTTACCGGCGTGCCGCTGCAGGTCCGATATCCGTTCTTCGACCTCCGGCTGGTCCGTTTCGTCAATGGCATACCGCCACTGCCTTGGCGGGGCGACAAGATGCTGTTGCGCCTGTCGATGGCAGGACGACTTCCTGCCGCGGTCCTGCATCGGCATAAGACGGCGCTTGCCGGCACGCCGATCAAGGCCTGGCTGCTGCGCGACGGGCCGAAGCCCTGGATGTTCGATCTGCTCTCGCTCGACGCCATGCAGCCCTACATCGACCGCGCGGCCGTGGCCGATCTGCTGCGCCATCCCGAGCGCCTGGATCAGGCGACCGTTGGGCAAATCTATTTCATCTGGACGTTGGCCATATGGTTGCGCGATCTGCCGTCCCGGCGCGAGCCGGCTGACATCGCGGCGTTCGGGTAAGCTTCCCATGCCGTGCTATCTGCTTCATGGCAAACGGGTCGTCCTGTCTTTCGCGTGGCCCGGGCTGGTCGAGGCGGCGGCGGGAGCGGATGCGGACATCGCATTCATGTTCGACGGCTGCTGCGATCCGCTCGCGTTGCCCTCCTTGACCGAGCCTGGCTGGATCGAGGTGCCGCTCGATAAGAGGGCCCATGCCACGGCCGCGCGGCTTTGGTGCCAGGCGACCCCCGACGGCGTCCGCCACTTGATCCGCTTCAGCGGCGGGGATGATCATGCCGAGTTTGTCATAGCCGCCGATACCGGCCGCGTCGGCGTCGTCTGGACCCGGCCCGAGGCCCAGATGGGCGATCTGGTGCATCTGGCCCTCGGCCCCGTGCTCGGGTTGATCCTGCGTCTGGAGGGACAGGTGACGCTGCATGCCGGAGCGGTGGCGATGGGCGGTTGCGCCGTCGCGATCGCCGGCCCGAGCGGCAGCGGAAAATCTACGCTGGTGGCCCATCTGATCCAGCACGGCGGCACGCTGCTGAGCGATGATATGAGCGTCATCGTCGCCGGCACGAATAGTCCGCTCGTCCTGCCAGGCCAAGGGGGCGTGAAGCTCTGGCCACAAAGTCTGGAACACCTGGGCGAAGCTTTGTCCGACTGGCCGACAATCTTCGATTCAGCGAAACGCCATATTCAGTTTGAGCCGGCCGTCTCGATCGCTCCGGTACCGCTCAGCGCAATTCTGCTGCTCGGCGGGTTTACGCCCGGGATTGAGGATCCGGTGCTGGAACGATTGTCGCCACGGGAGGCATTCCTGGCACTGGCGGCCGAACTCTATCTGCCTTTCGTGCCGCTTCGGCCCGCCGGGCAGGCGATTCTGTTTCAACGCCAATGCCTGGTTGCGTCCCGGGTTCCGATTCTCAGGGCCCTCCGGCCACGCGGCCTGGATGCATTGCCTGATTTATCTCGAACAATAGTTGAAGAAATCTTCAACGACACGCGTCGATCATGAGAAATTACTGCAGCAACCGTGTTACCGTTCGATCCACCATCTTTTTCGCTTTGGCGACGGTTGCATTTCTCTTATGATTGTGGCATCTAAATTCTCGTTCTTAAGAAAAACCGGCAAAATGAAGGCTTGGTGAGTATGTCCGTCAATACCGAGATAAAGAGTCGGGAATCGGTTCGAATTCCTTATGTGAAGCCGGAAATCACTTCGACGGACGAAGTGGCGGAGATTGTTAAGCACAACGCTTCCGGCAGCGGCAATGACAGCGGCACCGTGCCGAACGCCTATTCATAGGTGTTTTTTTCGCCAGGCGGCGTGAAGAATATTATAGCTATGGCGAAAGGCTTGATCTAGTTCCTGCGCGGTGCAAGGAAAACCAAGCCGTGTCGCATGCCGCGCCAGTTCTTGGTAGTTCTCGGTCGCTGCCGGAGCGGGCCTTATGTCCGGCTGTCCGGACAGAGCCTCGAGAAATGCCATGGCGGCCTGATAAGTCATCGATCTTTCCTGTGTGATACCGGCTCGATGGCACGCCGTGCGAGCGCCAGGGTGGCCAGCGCAGAAGCAGTGGTGAAACACCGCTCCTGATCGATGTATTTGGGTGGTGCACCGTCCCGGTCGGTTTGATGCGGAAGAACATGCAGCAGAGGCGCGCCGGCCGGCCAGCCACCGTCCCGTTCCTGCAACTGGAGCAACCGCGTCAACGCCGGCATGCCGTCGACGGCTGGCCCGTGGTTCAGCAGCGGACGGAGCACCCAGGCAAGGTCGAAAGTCGACAGGCTCGCGGGGTCGAGCGCGAGACACCAGGTCCGGGCGGCCGCGATCGCTGCGGCATCATCCGCCGGATTGAGGCTGTCAACGGCCAGGGCCGTCGCGAATATATCATTGTCCCACCAATAGGCGGTCCAGGCGCCGTCGGGCCGGTGGCGTCGACGGAGCCGCGCCAGCGTGTCGCCACCGAACAGCGGCGCCACGTTCGCCAGCACACAATCATGGCCCTGCCGCCAGCCGGCGGCCTCCGCCGTCGTCAGCACGCGATCATCCAGCCGTATGGGGGTTGCCGGTCCATAGGTTGCAACGCCGCCATCGGGCAGAAAATGTTCCGCCAGGAAGGCCTTTGCCGGTTCCAGCGCGGGTGATGCGATGCCCAGAGCCGCGGCGAGATGCAGGACCCAGGCCGTCGAATCCGCGTCCGGCGGGCTGACAGCATTGTAGCCCCATCCGCCACTCGGCCGTTGGCGCCTCAGCAGCCATGCAATCGCCTGCTCAGCGACGCTTCGGCCGCGCTCCTGTCCCGCCAGGGCGAGCTGGCAGGCGATGAAGCCGGTGACCCATTCGTCGCTTTCGCCGATCGACAGGTCGAAGTCACGCCAGAAGCCGCCTTGCCGACGGCGAGCGGCAAGGAAGTCGAGGGCGCGGTCCATCGCTTGGCTCAACAGCCTTTCGGAGGGAAGTGCCGACGCGGGTCGGCTCCGATCGTCGGTGGCGGCGCGCGCCGCCGGCAGCTGCCATTCGTGATGCATGCCGACATAGACTTTGGCCTGCCGGGCGCCTTTGCCGTCGAGCGTGACTTTGACATGGGTCAGCGCACACTGGAACGAGGCTAGGCGGTCCCTCGGCGCCAGCATGGCCGCGACGGCCCATGACGCGGGCCAGGGTGGCGCCGCGGTACCAGGGGTGATCCTGCCCCCCAGGGACAGCAGTGCCTGCGCTTCGGCGGGTAAGCATAGCCCTTCGCCGGTGAGCAGCTCGAACAGCCGCCGCCATCGCGGATCAGCGGCGCGCCGTCGGTTGATGAAGGCTTCCACGCCGAGGGAGGGTTGCCAATCGCCGTCCAGATCGAGTGCCACCGTCACGAGATCGACCTCATCCAGCATTCTGGCGAACACCTCCAGCGCTGCCGGGCGATCGCCGGGCCATCCGATCGCTTCGAGCAGAGGCAGCAGGTCGTCCCGGCCTAGATCCTTGATGTTGACGCGGATCGCAGAACCCACGCGGCCCACCATCACGCCCAGATGGCCGATCGAACCGACCCGCGCCGCTGCCGCGAAGCATGTTGAGAGTTTCGCCGCGATCTCGGGTTCGAGCCCGCCCCGCAACCGGGCGACTGCGTCGAGCATCAATGCCTCGCGCGCGGCCCGGTCCCGCGGATCTTCGCTTCGGTTGTGCACGTCGAGAAAAATTCCGGGCACCCGCGCGAGGCGGCAGTCCTCACCGTCCGGCAAGTCGTATTCCAGATATATGTCCCGGAAGACCGTTCCGAACGCATTGCCTCGCGCCCAGGCGTCGAGGAAGCGATGCAGCCGCGCCGCGGCACCTCCATCACCAGCATGCGACAGGGCATCGAGATGGTCGAGGACGTGTCCCGAGCCGGAAATCTCGTTTGCGTTGAGCAGCTGGTGGAGATCCACTCGGTCGATCCCGCCTCCGAGCCTCAATTCCAGCCCGATATGGGGTACGGGCGGCAGAGTCCGAGCCAGTCTATCCAGCCGCTGTCGAACCACCGGGCCGACCGGGCAAGCATCCCAACTGGACCACAACAAGTCGAGACAGCCCGATGCGGCTAGAAGGCGCTCTATCGTGGAATCCGTCATTGCCCTCGTAACTCAGACCGTCTGGTATCCCGGCCCGCCAGCTCTACGACATGTTGCGCGCCCCGTTTCAGGCACTCTGGAGCATCTTCCGGAACGAAGGGGATGCGATCGCGCAAAAGAGAAGAGCCTTGTTCATCAGTCGTCCAATGCCCTGGCATTCTGAAGAAAGCCAGGATTGAAGCGAGCATAGACCCTCTCCGTCACTTTGGTGCCAGGATGTCCAAGGCGCTTCGGAAAAAAAATTCCGCTGGCGGCGTTTCCAGCACGCTGAAAGGCCGCCTGATTGCCGAGAATTCCACCCGAGTTTCCATTCAACCAGGAACGGACGAAATTGCTGCAGTTGCCGTGGGCAACGAGTTCGGCGCATGGGTCGATGCCGACGAAGATGACCGCGACGACACGGAAGCCGCTTTCCGGGATCGACCATTCTTCGGATCCCATGGAGCCAGCAGGCCCAGCAGGACGCGAAGGCTCATGCCGGCACCAACGACGATGAGCGGCGAGTAGGTCTTGAGAATACCCTTGTCCACCAGACGCGGCTTCGTGATGTCGGTGGGGTTGGATTCCGCGCCCTTCAGCGGTGCGTTGAGCCAGGGGATGACCCGGCTTTGCCGAACGAGCGGGCCCATCTCACGATTGGCACGGAACGCGTCCACATAGGCGTTCCGGTACCCGTTCATGAACACCATGTCGCCGAGCGCGTAGCCCACCTGGATCAGACCCGCCACCGGATGACCGGAGCTGAAGGCCTGGATCGCGTGCGGCACATCGGCGGCCATGAACGGCACGGAGCCGATGGTGGCGCCCTTCATGGAAAATTCCTGCAGGCGGGCGACGAACGACGGCTTGCGCACGCGACTGCCGACGGGGCTTTCGCTCGGATAGATCACATTGGCGCGATCGCCGAGCCCCTGAACGAACTGGACGAACCGGGACCGGCCTTCATTTCCAGGATAGTTCGCGCGCGGCTTCTCGCCCTCCGATTGGACGGCATGGTCCATCGCATCCCGCTCCGCCTGATTGGCCAGGCCCCGAGGGATGAGGACGCTGGCATCGCCGGCCAAGTGGACCGGCGTGAAGCTCACCGTCGCCGTATTGCTCGCCGCCGTCGCCGTTTGCGAGAGCGATCCGAGAGATGATGCGACGAGGCTGTCCTTTGGATCCGCTACCAAATCGAGCACCTCGCGAAGCCCGCCAGCGTCATGGTTGATCGCGAGACTCGCCTGCCGGAGCGGCTCGAGCACGCGCCCCAGCTCGCTTTTCGGCGACACCAGACTGCCGGGCGCCCCATCCAGGATGCGATAGGCATCACCGTCCTCGGGGTTGATCTTGAGGATTTCGCCCGCGAGCGCCAGGCTGTTCCGATCCGACGGCCGTATTCCTCTGACCATCCCGCGCCAGCCACCGATTTGCTGACGGACCCCGTCGAGGCCTGGGCGGGTATCCTGGCCGACCGGCACCAGCTGCCTGCCAAGTCGGTTCCTCGCAATCTGCGTCATGGCCCCGACTGCCGCACGATAGCCGAACATGCCAAGCCCGGTGGTGGCCAGCAAGCCGCGGGTCGCCATATATTGGCCTCCTTCATACCCCCACCGCGCGCCGACATAGACGCCCGCGGCGGTTCCGGTGAGATTGCGGGCGGCCTTGTAGACGCCCCGCCGAACCTGCTTGGGGGTCATGCCTTTCTTGACCGGGGCGGTGAGCACATCTCCGGGCTTGGGACTGTATTTGGCGGCGGCGTTCATCGCCGTATAGTGGGACAAGCCGGCCCGCGAATTGATGATCGCCGTTCCGCCTTCGATCAGTTCGGGATCGATATGGCCACTCTTGATGGCAGCGGCGAGAACCTCCGGAGGGCCGATCAGCTTATAGACGGTCGGCGTCCATTCGATCGCCTGCTCGCCGGGGTTGTTGGTGAATTTCGTCTTGTAGAGCAGGTTCGCTTCCGCTTGCGCCCCTGAAATGTTCGCCCAGGGACGGGTATTCCCGACCAGGTCGAGGCCCGTCCCTGCGGGACCGATGACCTCATGAAGCGGCTGATCGGAAGAGACATAGGCAACCGCGTCCCTCCGGGGGCCATGCCAGAAGCTGCCGTCATCGCCCTTGAGATCGAGCCGATCCCGCAGCGAGGTATGCTCGGGAACATGCGGCGCGCCGGCCTGGGTCAGATAGAACCACTGCGGCTCCTGCCCCGAGGTCATCGGAACCGGGCGCTCGCCGGCGCCGCTCGTCGCGAGCTGCCAGTAATCGACCATCAGATCTCGCAGCTCCGCCGTCGTCTGCGGGCCGACCAATGGGGGACGCTTTGAAGGATCCGCGATCGGCACAGTCTCCACCGTCGCCGGGTCGCTCTTCGACACCGTGATCCTGGTGAGAGGAGCTGCTTCTGCTGAATTCAGCGCGGTCTCATCGGCAGCAGCTAGCGGGGCCGACAGGATTTTCAGAAGCGCCGCTGTCGTCTCCGGCGGCATGGCCGGAATGCGCATGAGCTCCCGCTCGCGAGCATTGCCGAAGGTCTTTGAATGGCCCGGCGGCTGGCTGCCGTATTCGTGTTCCAGCGCTCTTTGCCTCGCATCGAATTCGCTCGGATGGAGGTTGAGCTCGATCGTTTCGCTCGGAATGAGCGGCTTCAGCTCATCGAGACTATACCAGCCTTCTTCGACGCCTTCGACGATCGGAGGCGCGGTCTTGTCGGTCTTCGCCGTATAGGTCGCAACGGCGTCATCGACCATTCTGTGCGCCTCGTCATGAGCTTCGTGGATTTTGGGATCCTTACCCGTCGTGAAGATGAAATCGTAGTCCTGCTCCTCCAGCTTGCCGCCGATTTCCCGTTGAATCGCCGGAATGTCCCAATCGGCCTTTATGGCGTACCGGACGTTGTTTCTGGGCGCATTGAACGGGTTGAAGTCGGGATTATTCATGACTCTATGGGCCAAATTGGCGGCGCTCCCCTTGATCGCCCCCCAAAATCCCCTCATCTCGCCCACACGCCGTGCGGCGTAAGCCACCGGATCCGACTCTTCCTTCCCTGCCGCGTCGTAGCTTTTTTCAGGCATTCCCTTTTTCGACAAACCATACATCGATCCGCCGTTGGATTCCGTCAGATAGACCGTGTCTATCTTGAACCCTGCCTGGAGAAGTCTCGTGAACGCGCCGGCGCTCAAGGTCTCGTCGTCGGGATGCGCGAGCACGACGAGAATTCGCTTCAATAGAGTGGCTTCCGGGACATTTTCCAAGGCTCCGGTACCCGCAGTTTCACTGCTCAGGAGCCTGGCTGCCGGTTTGCGGATCGCGGTTTCGACCGGATCGGACGCGATCGCGGACGATTGGCGCGCTGCCTGCGTGCGCTGCGTCTCCAGGATGTCCGCAGCGAGCAGCACCCCCAGCTTTTCGCTTTCCGCTTCCGAAACGGGGATGCCCGCGGGCGGGCTGCCGCTGCCCAAGATGTCACGGGCGTTTCGCGCCGCCTCCTGCACTGCAGGATCTGACGATTGCACCGCCTCGTCCAGGTAACCGTTGATCGCCTTCCAAGTGACATTCGTCCACTTGTTGCCCGACTTCTTCAAGACACCGAACGCGATCTGTGCCCGTGCCGAGGCGCCCGAATAGGGGTCACCTGCGCTTTGCACGCGGATATCTTCCGCGAGCAGCGCGCCCAAGGCTTCGCCTTCCGGGGCCAGGACGATGAAGCCCTTTGATCGATCGCCGCTGCCCAACGCCGCTCGCGCCTTCTGCGCCGCATCACCCAAGGCCGGGTCGGGCGATCGCGATGCGTCGTCCACATAGTCGTTGACCGCGTTCCACGTGGCGTCGTCCCACCTGTAACCCGCTCCCTCCAAGGTCGCGAATGCGACCTGGGCCAGCGGCGAGGCGCCGGAAAGAACGGTTTCGGGATCTGCCGGCTGATCGACGCCGCTCTCTGGCGGCACGGTCGTCGCCGCGGTGTCGGCCGGCGGCTCTCCGACAGGAAGGGGCTCCGATCGATCCGGGCCCTGCCCGGCCGGCACGGTAAACGCCGCTGTTTCGGTCGCAGGCTCGCTGTCGGAACGATCCGTTGGCTGCTCGGAGTCAAGCTCGGAAGGCACGATGGGCGTCGCCGCCTCGTGCGCCATATTTTGGATGACTTCCTGTCCGTCGTGGTTCGAGACGATGTCCTGGAGGGTTGTCGGCACGGTCATGATGAGCGCGCCCAGGACGTCGTCGCGCGTCAGGTTGTGATGATCGAACACCTGGTCCGACACTTCGCTCTGCGCGAGCCCCGAACCGAAGCCGACCACGGCCTGGGCGACGATCCGCCCGGTGGGAATCCAACCGCTGAGGCCGCCCGTAGGGACGGCAAGCGCCATGCCGATCCCTTGTTGCTCCGCCGCCTGGCGGATGTCCCCCCACGAAAGGGTACCGTGCGCTCCGTCGGCGATCGCGGTGTTTGCAAGCGTGGCGACGCCTTGCACGCCCTGCATCGTGACGGCGCCGGCGGCCGTGGAGATCACCCGTCTCGACAGGGCGATCGGCGCCTGTGCCCCAACGCTCGCCGTCGTTTCATCCGCCGCGGCAACGGTCTCGCTGCCGGCCTCCGTCGCGGTCGCCGACGTCGTTGCCGCCGTGCCCGCGGCGGTCGAGGTAGCCGCGCCGGTCGTCGCGGCGGCCGCAGTCTCGGTCGTCGCAGTGACGGCGGTTTCGGTCGCCGCGGTCGCCACCGTCACCGCAGCCGTACCGGCGATCTTGGCCGAAACCCAGCCGGCGGCGGCGGGTCCGACGGCGTCGGCCGCGGCCTCGACCACTTCCGTCCCGGTATCGACGGCGAACTGCCCGGCCTCTTTCCAACTGGCGTGGCCGGTGGCCAGATCTGCGCCGAACTTGACGACGGTGACCTTGCCTTCGACGGTGTCGAACGCCTCTTCGACGACGAAGGCCGCGGCGAACCCGACGAGCACATTGCCGCCGCTGAGAACGGTGCCCGCGATGCCGGCGGTCACGGCCAACGCATCCTCGCCGACCGTCGCCCAGATCGACTGATGGTGCGGCGGAGGCGGCGGGGGCGTGTCGAGCTTGAGCAGCGGATTGGCGTTGCCGCCGGCATCCGCTTCCGATACGCCGCCCACGACCTGCACGACGGTACCGGTCACGTGCTGGGTCAGGGACAGGTTCTGGCCGGCCCAGTCGGTCGTGATGGCACCCGTCGGGCCGAGCCAGACGGTCGAGCCATCCTGCTTCTGTACCCGGAAGCCGGCGGCCAGCTGCCCGTCGATCATGACGGGCGTCGCCTGCAGCGCGATCGAACTGCCGTTGCCGAGCGTGGCGACGCCCGCTTGCCGCTTGATTTGAGCCACCATCTGGCCGAGCGTCGTGTCGCTGTAGACGATGGTATCGGGCGAGACCTCGCCCGGCCGCAGCCCGTAGGCCTGGCTCACATAGGCGGAAAGCGTGCTGTCGGACGTGGCCAGCTGCAAGGTCGTGCCGTCGGCACTGGCGGCGTCGGCCATGTCTTCGGCCGTCGTATCGGATGCCGGGGCGGGTCCTGACGTGCCATCCGCTTTCTGCTGGTAGAGCGCGTCCTGGATCGTCGAGACGAGGTCGGCATTGCCGAGCTTGCCGGCCGTAACCGTCTTGTCGTTCTGCTGATACTGGTAGCCGGTCGACAGATCTTCGGCGAGCCAGGCGGGCGCCGAGTTCGCGCCGCTGAACGAGGCTTGGATCCAGGATTTCAGATTTTTCGCCGCTGGATCGTTCGGCTTGCCGAGTTGCCCGCCGACGGCGGTCAGTAGCGAGACCTTGTCGTTCTGGGCGGCGGCGAGCGCGGCCGGGTCGCCCGTTACCTGAGGATCATCCGGCAGCGCCGCATAGATGATGGCAGCATCGCGATAGCCGGCAGCGCTCTTGAGGTTGCCGGCGGCTTGGGCAAGCATGTTCGTCACGCCGCCGGTCGCACCACGCCCATCGAAATTGGCGTAGACCGCGAGCGTGAGGCTTGGCGAGAGCTGGGCCGCCTGCATCAGCGGTGCGGCGGTGCCGAGCGGATCGTGGCTCGCCGCGGCCTTGGTCGACGCGTCCGCCAGCACCAGCTTCGTTGCCGCACTCCCGACGACCCCCGTAATGATCTGCCGCGCGACCGGACCGTTCGGATCGTTCTGTTCATAGGGAGCGATCGCCTGCGCTTCACGGGCGAGCGTCGCCGGCCCGTTGCCGGGATCGGTGCCGGTGGTCGCCGTCATCACCTCGCTCGCGATCAACTGCTGGACGCGGGCATCGCCCAGCACTGCCTGGGTGACGCTGCCGCCTGGATCGGCGCCGTTTTGTTGCAGCGGGCCGAGCGAGGCATCGAGCGAGAGCGCCGCCTGCCGGGGATCGTTGCCGCTGCCGAGGCTGGACGCCGTGATCTCGCCAGCCTGAATCAGCGACGGCAGCTGCTTCAGCAGAGGCGCGCTGGACATATGGTCCCGCATCACCTGCACTTCGGCCAGATACAGCCAGTTGGCGTTCTCGTCGTCGGTGAACAGCGTGTTGCCGGCGAATTGGCCTCGATAGACCGATTGGAGTTCGGCCGTGACCGCCTGGTTCAGCGCCTGCTGCGCCGACGCGAGGGCGGCCGGATTGCCCGAGGCCTTGGCCTTCGCGAGATCGTCGTACGCCTTGTTCGTGGCATCGACGGACGAGCGCGATGGCGCCCTCGGCAGCGATGCCTGCATGCCTGCTTCCGCCTGCTGCACCGTTGTTGGCGAAAAGAGACCGAGCGCGGTCACGTCGTCGGCCGCCTTCGCCGTCAGGTAGTCGACCGGCATGAGCTCGCGCGATCCGGTGTTGTCCTGCTGCCAGGCGGTATCGAGCTGCTGCTGCTTGCCGGCGATCATCGCCCGCGCCAGCGCCTGGCCGTCGGCCGGGGCGTAACCGGCGGACATCATGACCTGGGCCGCCGCGGCCGCATTCGGGTCGACGCCCGTCGGCAACGAGCCGTTCTGCTGGGCGCCCGTCGCGGCCGCGAGCGCCTGGTCGTAGCCGGTGTGCGTCTCGTCCGCCGTCAGCGTCGGATCCGCCGGCGGAACGAGCGGGCTTTTCGGCTGCAGCGGGGTCGCGGCCAGTTGCTTGTTGCCGTCGAGATCGCCCTGGAAGCCGTTCCAAGCCCAACCATTGTCGTGATTGCCGCTGCTGGTGGCCGCGGGACCACCATGGCCTTCGGACAGGGCTTCCCAGCCATGCAGCAGGTTTGGCGAGAGGTGCTGCTGACCGAGTTTGGTCTCGACCTCGGGCAGCAGCTTGTCGAGCTTGCTTTGGCTACGGCCGAAGCGGCTGGCCGAGAAAGTCGAGTCCGTCGCGTTCGCCGCGTCGTAGCTCCATTGCTCGATGTTCTTGACCAGCGCGGCACCACCGGGCGCGCCCGCCTGCGCCGCGTTCTGCATCACGTCATAGAGGCCGGCGGTCGAGACGTAGGTCTGCGACGCCTGATCGTTGCTGGCGCCCGACTGGTCCTGCAGATAGCGATGGAGCGTGGGCGCGGCCGTCCCGACGATCTGGCTTGCGAGTTCCGGGTCGATGGAGCCGCCCCGGACGGTCTGGTAGAGAAAGCCAACACCGTCGGACTCGGTCCCCTTGGAGGTCGAGACGGCCTGCATCGTCTGATTGATCTGGCCGGACAGCGTCGGCACGAAGCCATTCGCCATCAGCGCCTGGCGACCGAGCGTCGGATCGATGCCGCTCGACGGCAGATCGTCGAGCGAACTCGACAGCGATTTGACGCCATCCTGCTCGCCATGCTCTTGCCGGTCGATCGCATCGAGATCGGGCGGCGAGCTGTCGGCATAGCACTCGTCCGGCAGGGCTTCGTCCTGCTGCTCGAGGATCTGGGCCTTGGCAATGTTTTCGCCGGCCCAGAGGTCCGCACCGAAATGGCGCAGGTCCAGGCCGCTCGTCGACAGCGCCGAGGCATGGTTGGCCGCGACCGCGTCGCGCGCGATCTGCAGGCTCTGCGGGTGGCTCAGCAAGGCCGAAGCGTCCGCCTGCCACTTGGCCGAACCAGGGGCTGCATAGAGACCGCCGTGCCCCTCCTCATAGTCCAAGACCTCTTCATCGAAGCCTGCCGTCTCGAGCCCGCTCGTCGCCGTCTTGAGATCGGGTGCGCCCGGTTGATGGGACGCCGCCTGGCCGTAGGACGTCACGGCAGCCGCGGTCTGCTGCGGCAGCAGCGTCTTCGCGGCGTCGAGCTCGCCGCCCTGCGCGAGGCTGCCGAGGTCGCTTTGCTGCACGCCGGCCGGTAGCGGGCCGCCGGCCATCGACGCAGTGAAGGCATCTTCCGCCTGGCCCAGGCCCTTCGGGTCCGCGAGCATCTTCTGCTCTTCGGCCGTATAACCCGCCGTTCCGACGGCGTAGTACGTGCCGTGCTGCGTCATGTACGCGTCGACTTCCTGGGAAAAAGCCGCATTCTGGACAGCCGCCTTCGTCGCCGGCGTCTTGTTCAGGGCGTACTGCTTCAGGACCGAGGTGGTTGCCGCGTGGTCGGCCTGCCCCCGCGCATTGGCCGCCGCCGACGCGAAAGTCGAATCCAGTTGCGCCGGCGTCATGCCCCGCGGCAGGGACGAGTCATACTCCTGGTGCAGCTTCGTACGGACTGCGTTGTAGGTACTGGGATCGGCTAGCAGCGATTGGGCCGGATCACCTGCGCTCTTGTCGCTGCCGTTCTTGGCATCGGCGAGCGCCTCGTTCCACAGCGCCGTCAACAAATGCGCCTCATCGCTCGGACTACCGGCACGGTAGTTGTCGAGCGCGGTCCGGGTCGCCTGCTGCTGCGGCGGTGGCGGGGGTGGTGGGGGCGGGGGCGGGGGCGGCGGTGAAATGGCCATCGGACCGTAGCCGTCGTCGAACGATATCCGCTCCATTGCTCGCCTCATCAATTCGAGCGCGCCGACCCCACTGCCTTGGGGGGCGACGCGCGATTCCTCAAACGCAAACCACGGGAATAGCCGGGCTTGCCGCGCCAAATCTGCTTAAGGTCCGCTGCTGGGAGACAGTCTTCGAATGGCATCGCCTCGCAGCTGGCGAGGTTCGACGGCCCTGGTTCGGTGGTTTCGCCGGGCACAGGTCGCCTCGGGCAATAGGCCCGGTTTCAACCACCCTCGCCCGCCGGGGCTTCTCTTCTTCGTCAGAGGTTCCTCAAACGCCTATGCATAAGTATCGTGGCATGAAGATTTTACAATATAGAAAATGTATTATATTTGTAATATACTATAAATAAATGTTATACAGGTGCACGCGCTGGCTATCTGGCCTCCCGTCGGCAGCTGGTCAGGGGTAACTCGTGATTAGGCGCCGGCTGTAAGGAAACCCGATGCGCGCTGGAAACGTTTAGCCAGGGCGAGTGTCAACGGGCAAATATCCCACTGTTTCTCAGTCGCGATCGATACACATCATCAATGTGTAGATAGATGAGATCGTCCATGTCGATCGGGGAAATGGCGGTGATGTCGTTCCTGATAAATCGGTACGGCGTTCCAGTGCCGATCGACGCCTCACGTGTTTGATCTCGAAAGCACAGGAGGGGTCGAGCCGCCGCGCTTGTTCACAGTTTGACGGCAAGCTCACGCTATTCGAAAAGCTGATTGGTCATTTTCGTTTTCGATGAAGATCGTGCGCCCGTTGTCGAACCAGAACGCAATGTGGCCTCCGGCAGGGGTGGCCTCCAGTTCCTCCAGTTGCAGCTCGAGCTGCTCGATCTGGCGGTACAGCCGTTCGGACGATAGGCCAGACTGCATCCGGCGCGGCTTGGATTCGCGCCGAAGGGACGAGGACGATGCCGGTGTGCTGAAGATAGATAAGTTCGTTCGAAGTCAGCGAGGGTGAGGACTGATACTGGTACTCTGGGCTGAGGGCGCGAGCTGATTGCCCGCCCCCTCGAGACGCCCTGCGCGCTGGTCAGTGCTCCAGATCTTCCGCCACGGTCGGCTTCACCTCCTTGAGGTTCATGCGGCCATCGTAGACCGGCAGCGCGCCCGTCGTCGGGCCGGGATACTGCAGAAAAAGCACCGTCCCGCCGGTGTCTGTCTTCATTTCCCATTCGAAGTGGGGATCCGGCATGAACGCGAGCGTGCTCGGGCCATAAACCTTGCCATTGATCTTGAATTCGCCGTCGATGATGTACCAGACCTGGGCGAAATCATGCTTGTGCAGCGGAAAGCCGGCGCCGGGCTCGTATTTCAGGAAGCCGAGATTGGGCTCGGTCGGACGCTCCGGCCGGGGGTGGAACAGGAATTTGGTAACGTTCTTGAAGCGGCCCATCTCCCATTCCATGTCGTCCGGGTGCTTGAACTCTGGGGCATTGTGCGTCGACGTGACGAGCGGCTCTTTCGTGATGGACATGATTCATCCCTATCCTTGGCTGAGTGAAAGCGGGGACGGGCGTCAGTGCGACGAGCCCGTCGGTCGAGGTGCTGCGTCTGCGAGCAGTTCGGGCAGGCGCTCGGCGGGCGGCGTATTGCGCGAGCGCTGAGCGCGCACAATCCCGTCGATGACGACCATCCCGATGCCCGGAAGGTCGCCTTGCTGGATGGAATTGAGGAGGGTCGCCCCGCCGG